>CBFHPD010000229.1:0-2170 GCA_965657495.1 uncultured Flavobacteriales bacterium | reverse complement strand
GGCCTTGTTCTTCGTGCCCTACAGTTCGGCGCTGTGGATGGCTGCGGGCTTCCTGTGGATCCTCGATGCATCCATCAACATCAGCATGGAACCGTTCCGAGCGTTGGTGGCGGACAAGTTGAACGAAGAGCAGCGGTCGTACGGATTTGTGATGCAGACGCTCATCATCGGGGTGGGCACGTGGGTGGCTTCGAATTTGCCGCTGGCGATGACGCGGTTGGGGGCGTGGGTGGAGGCGAATTGGCCGGATGCGCCTGCGTTTTTGGCCTTTTCGAACGAAGCGCCTGCAGGCCAAATCCCGCCATCCGTCTACGCCGCATTCGCCGTAGGCGCCGGCGTGTTCCTCCTTTCCATCCTATACACCGTGTTCACCACTTCGGAGGAGGCACCTGCGGATTTGGTGGCGTTTGAGGAAATGAAGCGCTCCACCCGCGGTCGGGGATTCGCGACGTTGCTGAACGACGTGCGCTCCATGCCCCGCATCATGCTGAGCCTCGGAGGGGTGCAATTTTTCAGCTGGTTCGCCTTTTTCACGATGTGGGCGAAGGCCACGCCGGCGCTGACGGCCCACGTGTTCCGAGCCCCCATGCCGAGCAAGGACAATCCCGCATTTGACGCCCTCATCGGTCCGTACAACGATGCGGCGGACGCGGTCAGCGCGGCCATGGGCACTTACGGTTTGAGCTCCATGGTATTCGCCCTGCTGCTCACGTTTGTCACGGCCCGGCGCCCCATCAACCGCAAGGCCGTGCACGGGGTGTCGTTGGCGCTTGGCGGGGCCGGATTCTTGACCATGTTCGTCTGGGGACCCGCATCGGCAAATGCGCTCAACGCCTCGTTTGCCCTCGTGGGTTTGGCCTGGGGCAGCATCCTGTCGATGCCTTATGCCATGCTTTCAGGCGGCATCCCGGAGGAGAAGATGGGCACGTACATGGGCCTGTTTAACATGTTCATTGTGATTCCCCAAATCGCAGCTGCACTCGGCGGCATCAACTTGCTCCAAAACCTGTTTGGCTCCGGGGACATCGCTCCCATGCTCCTCGCCGGCGCTTCCTTGCTCGTGGCGGCACTCTTGACGGTGCGCGTCCGCGACCGCTCAGTGGGGTGATTTTCAAAAGATTTGGACAAAGGTGTATGAAGTACACCTTCTTTTCAATATATTTACATTCACCGAAAGCCGCGCTTCGTCGATGATTGATGCGCGATGGTCGGGATGAATCAAACCAAAACCCAAACCATGAAGCACTTCTTATCCCTCGCTTCAGGCTTGTTGCTGACCGCCACAGCGTGGTCCCAAGCCACCGTGAACATCACGTTTCAAGTTGACATGAACGAGACGGCACCCAACCCCGCAGGGGTATTCGTTGCCGGTACTTTCCAAGGCTGGCAAGCCGGTGGAACGCAGCTGACCGATCCGGACGGGGACGGCATTTTCTCGGTCACCGCGCCGGTGGAGGTGGGGTCCCTTTTGCAATGGAAGTTCATGAACGGCCCCACATGGGGACTCGAAGAGTCCGTTCCCCCCGCCTGTGGCAACCCGTCGGACAACTTCAACCGGTTCATCGAAGCCGCCCCCGATGTGGACACGGTGTTGGACCCGGTTTGCTTCGGGGCGTGTGTCGCTTGCGGCACCGAGGTGGCGACTGCGCCGGTCACGTTTGAGGTCGACATGACTTTGCAAGAGGTGGGTGAGTTTGGCGTGCATGTCGCAGGGGCGTTTCAAGGCTGGGATCCTGCCGGAACGGAGTTGTTGGACGAGGACGGCGACGGCATCTACACGGTCACGCTCGACCTGGAACCCGCGACCTACCAATTCAAGTTCGTGAACGGAAATGCATGGGGGGCCGACGAATCGGTGCCGTCCGAGTGCGCTGTCTCGAACAACCGCGAGGTGGTGGTCGGGAGTGAAGCGGTGACGTTTGCCACCTGCTTTGGCCAGTGCACCGCCGAATGCGCCTTGCCCACGCCGGGAGCGGACATCACGTTCCAAGTGGATGCAAGCCAAATTGATACCGCAGCAGCCCATGGCGTTTACCTCATGGGTTCCTTCACCTCGCCCACCTGGCAAGCCGGCGCGGTGGCCATGAGCGACGACGACGAGGACGGCGTTTGGACTTCCACGGTGTTTGTTGAAGGCGCGGTTGAAGTCCAGTTCAAGTATTCCATCGGC
>CBFHPD010000228.1:0-3278 GCA_965657495.1 uncultured Flavobacteriales bacterium | reverse complement strand
GGCCAACAAATTGCCCTCGCCCTGTCCGCGAAAGGCGCAGAGGTCATCGCCTTCGACTGCGACGGGTCGCGGACCGACCGGCTCAAGGACGAAATCGCCCTGGCTGTGACGCTCGACTCCACGGACAAGCGCGCGTTGCAGGCCCAAAAGGTGCAGGAGATGGACGCCGCGGTGGTGGCCATCGGGGAGAACTTTGAAGCCACGGTGCTCACGGCCTTGAACCTGTTGGATTTGGGGGTGCCGCGGGTGATTGTGCGGGCCAACGACGACAACCAGCAGCGGATTTTGACCAGCCTCGGAGTGACCGAAATCCTGAGCCCCGAAAGCGAGGTAGCCAACGTGGTCTCGGAGCGGTTGATCCACCCCAACATCCGGGGGTTCCTGCAGCTTCCCGACAACTATGAAATCGCCGAAATTCGCGCGCCCGAAAACTGCGTCGGCCGCACGCTCGGCAGCGTCGACCTGACCGCCCGCTACAACCTGCGGCTCATCACCATCCGGCGGCTGACCCCGCGCTCCGAAGAAGAGGGCGGCGACATCGAGCACATCATCGGCGTGCCGCGAGCGGAAACGGAATTGCTGCCCACCGACACCCTCGTGGTCTTCGGCACGTTGACCGCTGTGAAGCGGTTCCTCGAAGTGAATTCGTGATCAGCGCAACACGGTGATGGAACCCTGCGCTTGCTGCCACAGGCTGAGCGTGCCGGCGGGATCCATGATGTACCGGTAACGCGCCCGCCAGAGGTACTGCCCGTCCGCCGTGTAGTAGCGGCTTCCGGGTGCGGCCCCGTGCCAATACGCCCCGATTTCCGTGGCGCGCCACACCTCATTGCCCCACCGGTCGTACACCACAAACTCCAAATCCACCAAGTTCCGGCCCTCGATGACGAGCACTTCGTTCATGCCGTCGCCATCCGGCGAAAACGCGTTGGGCACCCACAACAGCGGCATGGAACAAAAGCCCTGCACCCACGTGCCGTCCGTGGTGGAACACCCGATGTTGTTCGCCACTTCGACTTCGTAGTAACCCGGGCCTTCGACCACCTGCACGTTTGACGGATTCCCGGTGTTCCACGCATACGAGGAAAAGCCCCCGGGCACGCTCAACAAGTACGTGGCGTCCGGGAAGTCCTCAAAACAAAACGCCGTATCTCCCGGCAGCGACAGCTCTGGGCTCGGCAACGCCTCAAGCACCACCTCCCCCTCCGTCGCACAGCCCCCGGCATCGGTGACCGTCACGCCCACCGTCCCCGAGGCATGCACCACCGAAACGGGCCCGATGTCCCCGTTGGTCCACACGTAACTGAACGGCCCCGTCGCGTCGTCCACCGGCGTCGCATCCAGCGGCGTTCCCGCGGAAGAGCAGAACGTCGCTTCGCTCGGCAAGTCCAACTCCGGCCCATCCGAAAACACCACCTCCACAGCATCCGAGGCCTCGCACCCGTCCGCCGTGGTGATGGTCAACTCCACCGACGCCGAAGCCGTCAACTCCAGCGCGGGGCCACTCGCCCCCGGGACATTCCAATCGTGGTCCACCGAAGCGGCGTACCCCGATTGCAAGACCACCACCTCGCCCGTGCACGCCACCACATCTCCACCCAAATCCACCGTCGGCTGCACGCTGGCCACCTCAATGAAGTCGCTCGCGCTGCACCCGTCCCCGTTGGGCTCGTTCACCTCCGCGGTCACCGTGTACAGCTGCGTCACCTCCCCCACCAAGGTCGGATTGGGCACATTGGAGTCCGAAAGCCCGGTGGCCGGGCTCCACGTCCATGTCAAATTCGACGGCGAGTCCGTGGTCGCCTCGAGCTGGATGCCGTCTGTGGTGCACGTCAGGATGTCCGCTCCCGCATCCACCGTGAACAGCGGGTAGACATCCAAATTGATGGTCAAGTACAGGTCGTCGCCGTCCGGCGCGATGGCCTCACATTGCACCACGAGCGATTCGGTCGGGGTGAAGCTCACGGACTGCGTGGTGTTGGTGGTGAACAGGTTGGCCGGCGTCCACGTGAAACTCCAATCCGCCGGATTGGATTCCGTCGGGTCATCGTACCACCCGGTCACGTTCACGTACAAGTCGACCACATCGCCCGCGCAAATGTTGTCGTTGCTCGTGGCGATGTATTGCGCGCGCAAACCGGTCGCGAGGGTCGCAAGCAGTCCCAGGAGCACAATCCGATGCAGGCGCGGAATCATTCCACTAATTTCGGGAATTTCCCGCTTTCTATGGACCAAATCCAGTCCAAAGTCCAATTCGACCGCAATTCCACTCCTCCTTCCGCCCGCAGCCGCACATCGCCCGGCCGTCCCGGCTCCGCTTCTGCCTCTGCGAACGCTCCCGTGCCGTAACGGTCAGACTCCCACACCAGCTCCACCTTGCCCGGCAACAAGTCGCCGATGCGCCAGACCACCGAATCCCAAGCGGCGAGCGGCCGCTCGGCCAAGGCCCGCCCCGCGGCGTCCTCGAGCCGCAGGCGGCCCTCCACCGGCGCGCCATCCACGTGGATGACCAGCTCGGCCAAGTGGTCCGCGGGCCAAGTGGTCCACTGGGTGGCGATCGAGTCGGAGCGGTCGCCGGAGGCGAAGGTGAGGCCGCCGGGGTCCACGCCCAGCTCGTACTTCACGTCCTCCGCTTCGGCGGCGTGGATCCGGACTTCGAAGGGGGAGGGCTGGGAGAGCGAGTCGAAGCCGACCTCCACGCTGTCGACGGCGATGTGCCAAGCGGCGGGGGCGAGGGAAGCGACGGGTTGGGCGAAGCGGAGGGTGCGGTGGGGGGCCGCGAGGAGCTTGCCGGATGGGAGGCGGGCGGGTGCGGCTGAGCGGCGGGTGCGGACGGGGCGGACGGTGAGGGTGTCGGTGGCGGTGGTGTCCGGGGTGCGCCAGGTCCAGAGGAGGGTGTCCGCCGCGGTTCCCCACGTCCACACGCTGTCGGCATCGGCCCGCCAGGGCAACGCGTGGCCGGTGAGGTCGGTCCAGTGCTCGTGGGTGAGGTCGGGGGGTCCCGACCAGGCAGCGGCGGCGACGCCGGAGGAATCGCGGGACAGGCGGGTGATGTGGGGGGTGGATTTGGCCTCCGTCGGGAACAGCGTGAGGTGCGCCGGCAGCGCATCGGTTCCCGCCGCCCACAGGCCGTCCCACGCGATGGACTCGCCCGGGTTCCACGCCCAATCCTTGTTCACATCATCCACCGCCCACGTCCGGTATGTGCCGGGCGCGATGTAGCCCACCTCGAAGCGGCCTGCGTCATCCGTGACGCCCACGTACCGCGGGCGCGCGCC
>CBFHPD010000227.1:0-4151 GCA_965657495.1 uncultured Flavobacteriales bacterium | reverse complement strand
CCGCGGCGGCCATTGCCTTCACCCGTGACGGCGCCGATGGCCGGTGGACGCTCCGCATCACGGAAGGGGAGATTGCCGACTGCGCCTGCGATTAAGGCGTCACCACCGCGAGCCGTCCCCAAATCGGGCTTGCCGCTCCCACGGGCCACACTTCCACCACGTACGTGCCGACCGCTAAGTCCGCCGTGTAGAACGTGTACGGTGACACCGCGTTGTTCAGTTCCACGTCGTGGGTTACCCGCCCGGTGGCGTCGGTGAACCGCAACCGCTCGATGAGCACGCCGTCGCCCGCATCCAACATGACCTCGCCGGAAGCCGGGTTGGGGGTGAAACGGACGGTTTCGGCGGCGGTGCCGGTGGTGCCCTCTTGGTCGTCCGGGTCGTAGCTCAACTTGTAGACGGCGAGCCGGGTGCACAAGTACAGCTCGCCGGCGTTGTCCTCCCCGAAGGCATACCGCACTTCCTCCCACGGCACGAAGCCGCCCGGCACCTCGATGGTCAGCGGCGCGCTCTCCCACGACCCGTCCGCCAGCTCGGTCAGGGCCCAAAACTTCACGTCATAAAACCCGCACGCATCCGAGTGCACATACGTGCCGTACAACGTCGGGATGGCCTCGCCGCGGTAGCGGTAGCCGCCGATGACGGAGCACCACCCGTTCTCGTGCGGGTAGGCGTGGATGGGCAATTCCAGTTCGCCATTGGGGTCGCAGTCCACCACCGGATCGTAGCACATGGGCCCTTCCATGATGCGCCATCCGAAGTTGAGCCCGCCGGGGCTGTCGGCCCGCTCGATGCTGACCTCCTCCCAATCGACCTCGCCCACGTCGGCGATGAACTTGTCGCCGGTCAAGCGGTCGAAGCTCCAGCGCCACGGGTTCCGGAATCCATACGCCCAGATTTCATCGAGCGCGTCGGGGTTGCCGACGAAGGGGTTGTCCGCAGGAACCGTGTAGGGGTCGAGGCCGTGGACGTCGATGCGGAGGAGCTTGCCGAGCAGGGTTTGCAGGTTTTGGCCATTGCCGATCTCGCCGTGATCATCGCCCCCACTGTTCCCCCCCGGCTCACCCGTACCGGTGCCCCCGCCATCCCCTGTCGAGAGGTACATGTAGCCGTCCGGGCCAAACTGCAGCTGCCCCCCATTGTGCCCGCGCGCCGGCTGCTGCAACTCCAAAATCTCCACCCAAACCGTCACATCCGCCTCCGTGCGGTCCGCATTCGTTCCGAAGCACAGCACGCGTTCGTCGATGAGCTCGCCCGTGCCATCGGGTCGTACGCCGTTGTACACCACGTAGAACAGGCCGTTCTCGTCGAACCCGGGGTCCAAAATGAGGTCGTTGAGCCCCTGTTCGCTCATCACCCCGTAGTCCACGATGTCGAGCCCGTTTTCGCCGAGGTCGAGGAAGGGCGTGTCGCGCTCCTCGCCGGTAGCGGTGTCGTACCAATGGACCACCCCGTCGTGGCCGACCACGAGCACCGCGGTTTCCGCCGGGTCGTGGGAGGCGCTCCGCACGGCCACCGGCCAATCCGCGTACATCAATCGCTCCGCCACAATGGTGGTCGGGGCTTGGGCAGATACGAGGGCGGTCAGGCAGAGCAAAGGCAGGGTGAGCAGGCGCATGGTGCAGGGTTTCTGCCGACAAAGATACCCTTCGTGACCGCTTGGGTGACGTGGGTCGCTTTGTCAGGAAATTGTCAGGGTTAACTTGCGCGGCATGAAGCACAAGCTCGCAGGACTTGGTTTGATGGCCCTCGTGGCGGCTGCCCTCATGTGGGCGGGTGCGGTGGAGCCGGAAGCCATGATGAAAACCGAACAGGACAGCCTCCTGTTGCGCATGGCGGATTTGACCTTGGCCGAAGGGGCCCACCACAGCGGTTCGGGCAATTGTGTGCTGTGCCATGGGCCGGATCCGGTGGCCATGCAGGACGCCGTGGGGAACGATGTCAGCGTGGTGACGCATTGGCAATCGACCATGATGGCGAACAGTGCAAAGGATCCGTTCTGGCGGGCAAAGGTGGCGCATGAGGGGCTAGTCAACCCCGACTACACGGACGAGATTGCCAACGTGTGCACGGGTTGTCACGCGCCGGCAGGCCACCACGAGGCGCACTGGGCAGGCGACGAGTTGTACAACATCGCTGACCTCGAGGGGGATGAGATGGGGCTCGATGGCGTGAATTGCACGAGCTGCCACACGATCAACGACGATTCGCTGCGCTGGCGGTTCAACGGGGACATTCCGACGAACGAGGACCGCATCATTTGGGGGCCATTCACGCCCCAGGTGACCATGCCGATGCAGATGAACGTGGACTACACGCCGACCGCCAGCGGGCACATGTTGGAGAGCGAGGTGTGCGCGCCGTGCCATTCGTTGTACACGCACACGTTCGATTTGCAGGGCCAGCCGACGGACGGGGTTTTCTTCGAGCAGTCCACGTATTTGGAGTGGCTGAATTCGTCCTATTCGGAGGAAGGGGTGGAATGCCAAACCTGCCACATGCCCCGCCTGCCTGGGGGTACCATTTTGTCCGATCGGCCCCCGTGGCTGGCCGCCAATCCGCTGGGCCAACACCATTTGGTCGGCGGCAACGCCTTCATGCTCAAGGTGCTCCGCGACAACGCCGCGGGCCTCGACCTCTCCGCCTCCACGGTGCAGTTCGATTCCACCATCGCCCGGACGGAACGGATGCTGCAACACCACAGCGCGAACCTCGCCCTCACGCCCCTCGACGCGCCCGCCGGCGAGTACGCCTTCGAGGTCGAGCTGGAAAACCTCGCAGGCCACAAGTTCCCGACCGGCTACCCGTCGCGCCTGACCTTCCTCGAATTCGAGCTCCGCGACACCCTCGGCAACGAGCTGTTCCACAGCGGCGCTTGGTCGCCCGAGGAAGGCATCGCCGGCCGCGACCTGCCCTTCGAACAGCACTACAATGAAATCACCTCGGACGACCAGGTGCAGATCTACGAAATGGTGTTCGCCGACCTCAGCGGCTCCGCGTCCACCGTGCTCGATCAAGCGTCGTCCGTGTTGAAGGACAACCGCCTCGCACCCTCCGGATTTTCTACGGAGCACATGAGCTACGACACGGCCGCTTTCGGTCCCGCCGCCGCGCTCGACGCCGATTTCAACCGGTTTGCCGATGGCACGGAGGGCAGCGGCACCGACCGCCTCGTCTACCGCATCACGCCAGGCGGCTACTTCGGAGAGGTCATCGCGGAGGTGACCTTGCATTACCTCGCCTTGCCCGCCCGCTGGGTCGAGGACATGTTCGGCTACGCGGCTGACCACGAGGCGATTGCCGACTTCCAGGAGATGTTCAATGCCGCCGACCGCACGCCGGTGGAAGTGGTGAAGGTGTTCTATCCTGAGTCTGCGGCGGGGGTGGCGGCATCGGAGGAAGGCCCTTCTGGCCGCCTCGTGCCCAACCCTGCGAGTGACCGGGTGCGGATCGAAGGCCTTGACGTCCACCAAGCGTGGCTGCTCGACGCGGCCGGCCGGCAAGTGGCGGCGTTCTCCGGCACGGAGGCGGCACGCGGCATTGAGGTGGCGGGCTTGCCCACGGGCCTCTACTTCATCCGGGTCGAAACCCGCTCCGGGCATGAAGTGGTGCTGCGCGGGATGAAGGGCTGAGTTGTAACTTGCAGGTTTCAACCTGCTGGCAACCCATGACCCGTTCTGTCCGCGTACTCTTGACCTTGGTGACTGCGGTGGCGTTTTTGGCCGCTGTGGTGCCCGACCGCCGTTACGATGAAGCCACCGAAGAGGGGGCGCTGTGGCGGATGGGGGAGCTGTGCACCGTGGAGGGGGAATTCTTCAGCGGGTCGGGGAAATGCGTGAACTGCCACGCGCCGGATCCGGACGGGGAGGCGCTGGTGGATGCGCACGGGGCGACGGTCAGCCCGGTGTTTGATTGGCAAGCGACGATGATGGCGAACAGTGCGCGGGATCCGTTTTGGCGGGCGCAAGTGGCGCGGGAGGGGCTGGTGAACCCGGGGCACCGGGACGAGATCGAGAACACGTGCACCGCGTGCCACGCGCCGCAGGGTTTCCACGAGGCGCGGTTGACGGGCGGGGATGCGCATTACACCATGGCGGATTTGATGGCGGACGACCTGGGCCTCGATGGTGTGGGCTGCACGGGCTGCCACA
>CBFHPD010000226.1:0-6826 GCA_965657495.1 uncultured Flavobacteriales bacterium | reverse complement strand
TCGAAGGGCCGACGGGCGAGCACAGCTCCCTCATCGCCAGCTTCCGCCGGAGTTACCTCCAGCTGCTGTTCGAGGCCTTGGGGCTTCCGTTTTTGCCCATTTACAACGACTACCAATTCAAATGGACCGCACGGCCGGACGACCGCAACGCGATCACAGTGTTGGGGTTGGGCGCGCTGGATGACTTCGAATTGAATTTGGCCTTGGCAGAAGACACCGCCGCAGAGAATTACCTCGAGCAGGTCGCTATCCTCGGCTACCTCGACGTGCAGACCCAGTGGAATTATACGCAGGGCGCCAAATGGGACCGCTACCAGGACGATGGCCGGTGGACCTTCGTGGCTAGCCGCAACATGCTCAACAACCGCGCTTACAAGAACGCGGACAACGACCCTGACTCCACGCTGCTGCGCGACTACCTCTCTCGGGAGATCGAGAACAAGTTCCGGGCCGAGCGTCGCCGCACGTTCGAAAGCGGCTGGGAGGCCACGTACGGCGCGGGAGCCGAATACGTCAAATACGAAAACAGCACGCTCGACCGGGCGCTGTCAGCGGATGGCGTACTCGAGCCCGTGGAGTTTACTTCGGGCTTCAAGGCGTGGAAGTACGGTGCTTTTGGGCAGGCAAACCGCCAGTTTTTCGACAGCCGGTTGACGTGGTCCCTCGGCCTGCGGCTCGACGGGTCCAACGCCGCCGACGGGTTGAAGAACCCGCTGAAGTACACCTCGCCGCGCACTTCGGTCAGCTGGGCCTTCGCGCCGGGCTGGACGTGGAACGCCAACACGGGCATCTACCGGCAACTGCCCGCCTACACCGTGCTCGGGTTTGCCGACGGTTCGGGGAACCGCTTGAATGCGGGCGAGGACGCGCGGTACTTGACGAATTACCAAGCGGTGACGGGCATCCGCTGGGAGAGCGATGCGTCGAACCGGGTGGTGTCGGTGGAAGGGTTCTGGAAGCACTATGTGGACGCCCCGGTGAGCGTGAACCGCGGGATTGCGCTGGCGAACTTGGGGGCGGACTTTGGGGTGGTCGGCAACGAGGCCGTGTCGTACGACGGAGTGGGGCGCGCGTACGGCGCGGAGCTCCTCATTCAGCAGCGCTTGAACCGGGGCTTTTACGGTTTGCTGGCCTACACGTTTGTGCGCAGCGAGTTTGAGCAGGGAGCCGATTGGTTGCCTTCGAGTTGGGACAACCGCCACATCCTGAGCGCGACGGGAGGCAAGAAGTGGGAGAGCGGCTGGGAATTGGGCGCGCGCTTGCTCATCAGCGGTGGGTTGCCCTACACGCCCGTCGATCCCCAATCGCTTTCCATCGAGCAGTGGGATTTCTACGGCCGGCCGCTGCCCGATTATTCCCAGTTGAACGCGGAGCGCAACGGCGCCTTCCACCAGTTGGACATCCGGGTGGACCGCAAGTGGTTCTTCGAACGGTGGTCGCTCGATGTGTTCTTCGAAGTCCAAAACGCCACCGGAGCCGCTGTGCCGCAACCGCCCGTGGTGGATGCCGTGCGCGACCCGGTGACCGGTGCCCCGGTGCTCGGGACGACCCCCGGTTTTTACGCATCCCGAACCCTCGACCCGAGTGCAGGCACGGTGCTGCCGGCCTTGGGCATTATCGTGGAGCTGTGAGGGACGCGTCGACGTGGGATGACGGCGTCCAGGGCGCGGGGTTGGGGTTGGCGCTCGTGCCGTTGGTGGGCACGTTTGTGGCGCTCCGGTACCAAGCATACGGGTGGATGGCCGTGGCGGTGGCGGCGGTGCCTTGGCCGTTCCTGATGCGGAGCGGGGGGCAGTGCGATGCGGCGGGGCGGCGGTTCCGTTCGTTTCGAGGGTGGCGCGTGGCGGGCCGGTGGGTGCGTTGGGGGCGCTGGCGGCGCGTGGAGGCCGGAGATGGGTTTGCGGTGCGGCACGTGAAGCATTCGATGATGAATCGGCGGGGTGCGCCGCGCGCGGCGGGGGTGGAGTATTGGGATTTGGTCTGCATCCGAGGCGGAAAGGAAACCGCCTGGCACGCCTTCTCCACGGCCGGTGCAGCGCAAGCGGCCCTCGTGCAACTGACTGCATGCACCTAACGGCGGCGTTCGTAAATTGACCCCATGCGCATCGACAAGTACCTCTGGGCCGTCCGCTTGTTCAAAACCCGCTCCTTGGCGACGAAGCATTGCCGCGAAGGGAAGGTGGCCATCGGCGGCAAGGCGGTCAAGGCCTCGCTGGAGCTGAAAGGGCAGGAGACCATTGAGGTGCGCAAAGGCGCGGTGCATTTCACTTACGAGGTCATCGGATTTCCGAAGAGCCGGGTTGGGGCGCCGCTGGTGGAGGCGTTCGTGCGCGACATCACTTCGCCGGAGGAGTTGGCCAAACTCGAGCAAATCCGCGCCGCACAGCGTGACCTGCTCCGCCCAGTGGGCCGCCCCACCAAGCGCGACCGCCGGGACTGGGAACGTTATTTCAAATGACCATCCGCCCCCTTGCCTCCGAAGCGACCCGGTCCGTCCGGCACCGCGTGCTGTGGCCGCACCGCCCTTCCCTCGAGGCCTGCACCATCGACATCGACGATGCGCCGCACGCCCGCCACCTCGGTGCCCTGTCGCCCGCGGGCGAAGTCGTCGGCGTGCTCTCGCTGTTCGCCCAGCGCTCCGATCGCTTTCCCGATGCCCTGCCGGCCGACCTCCCCGTCTACCGGCTGCGCGCCATGGGCGTGCTGCCCGCGTGGCGCCGGTGCGGCGTGGGGGAGGCGCTCATCGAAGCGGCGTGCGCAGCGGCCCGGGAATTGGGGGCGGCGGAGCTGTGGTGCGATGCGCGCCTCGTGGCCTTGCCGTTCTACGAGGCCTGCGGATTCCGATACCTGACCGACCGCTATGATATTCCGGTCATCGGACCGCACCGGATGATGGCCCGTGCGCTCTAAATTTGCGCCGCCATGCCAAAGCTCTCCACCAAAGGCCTGTCCATGCCGGACAGCCCCATCCGCAAGCTCGCTCGGTTTGCGAACGCCGCCAAAGCGGCGGGACGTGAGGTCATTCACCTGAACATCGGCCAGCCCGACATCGCCACCCCGGCGGTGGCCTGGGATGCGGTGCGCAACGACACCAGGGAAGTCCTGGAGTACAGCCCTTCCGAAGGGTTCGCCTCCTACCGCGAAGGGCTCGCGCAGTATTACGCGGGCGTCGGCGTGGACGTGACACCGGACCAAATCCTGGTCACCACCGGCGGATCGGAAGCCCTCGTCTTCGCCTTCATGGCCTGCCTCAACCCCGGCGATGAGGTCATCATCCCCGAACCGTTCTACGCGAACTACAACGGGTTTGCGGCCATGGCCGGCGTGAACATCGTGCCCGTCACCGCCCACATCGACGACGGTTTCGCCCTGCCCGACATGTCCGCCTTTGCGGCCCGCATCACGGAACGGACGAAGGCCATTTTGGTCTGCACCCCCGGGAACCCCACGGGCAAGGTGTACAGCGACGAAGCGCTCGCTGCCCTCGGGGAGCTCGTCCGCAAGCACGATTTGTTCCTGTTCGCCGATGAGGTGTACCGCGAGTTCGCGTACGAAGGCGATTTGCCCCAAAGCGTCCTCACGCTGCCCGGGTTGGAGCAGCACGCGGTGCTCATTGACAGCGTCTCGAAGCGGTACAGCATGTGCGGCGCGCGGATCGGCGCATTGGTAACCCGCAACGAAGCCCTGTACGGCGCGGTGATGAAGTTGGCCATGGCGCGGTTGAGTCCGCCCACCTTGGCCCAAATCGCAGCCGAAGCCGCCCTGCGCACCCCCGCCTCCTACTTCGATGAAGTCCGCTCCGCCTACATGGCCCGGCGCGATGCCCTCGTGGACGGCCTCACGGCCATCGAAGGCGTCACCTGCCCCCGTCCGGGCGGGGCCTTTTACGCCGTCGCCCGGCTGCCCATCGACGATGCAAACCGGTTCTGCCAGTGGCTGATGGAGTCCTTCGAACTCGACAATACCACGGTGATGCTCGCCCCCAACAGCGGCTTCTACGCTTCGCCCGATACCGGGTTGGACGAAGTGCGGATGGCCTACGTGTTGGATGTGCCGAAGATCGAGCAGGCCGTGCGCATCATCGCGGCGGCCGTCGCGGCTTATCCGGGGCGGACGAACTGATTCAGGTCAGTTTTTAAGCCAGTGGGGCCTGCCGGCGCGCAGGCCGCAGGGCGGGCCGTGGGTGCACCTTGCGCCCATGTTGAAATGGTTGGCCTTTATCGGATTCGGAGCGTTGCTCCTGTTGAACAGCGGCTTGAAGTTAGCTGAAGTGTTGAACTATTTTGAACACCGCGAGGCCATTGCCGCAACGCTGTGCGTGGAGAGGGATGTTCCGGGAAGTTGCTGCGCGGGTTCGTGCCACGTGGCGGCGCGGACGGCGGCATTGGACAGCACGGCGGGCGATGCGCCGATGGAGTCTGCGCCCGTGTTGCGCGTGGTGGAGCAGCCTTATGTAACCGAGCCCAAGCGCGTGCTGAAGCCGTGGAGCTGGGGGCGCTTGGTGCGGATGATGCGCGCTTGGGTGCGGCCGCAGGTGGATTTGGCCTGAACTGTTCGCCGAAACTGGGCGAGGCTGTGCGAAATTGCGCCCATGAATTGGGGGCGTACAGCGGTGGATGTCATCATCCCTGCTTTGAACGAAGAGCAAGCGATCGGGCAGGTCTTGCGCGACATTCCGTCGGAGGTGCGGCACGTGTGGGTCGTGGACAACGGGTCGACGGACGGAACGCCGCTGATCGCTGAAGAAAACGGAGCCCGGGTGTTGCACCAGCCCGAACGGGGCTATGGGGCCGCGTGCTTGCTCGGCATCGACCACGCGTTGCAGGCAGGGGCGGAAGTGCTGGTCTTTTTGGACGGCGATTACAGCGATTATCCCGAACAAATGCACGAAGTCATCGCACCGCTGTTGCAGGGCGAGGCGGACTTGGTGATCGGTTCGCGGGAATTGGGCACGCGGGCGGTGGGCGCCTTGATGCCCCAGCAGCGGTTTGGCAATGCGCTCGCCACCATGTTGATGCGGTGGATGTACGGGGTGCGCTACACGGATTTGGGGCCGTTCCGGGCCATCACGTCCCCGGCTTATGAGCGGCTGGGCATGTGTGACCGCAACTACGGATGGACGGTGGAGATGCAGGTGCGGGCAGCGCAAAAGGGACTGCGCGGGGTGGAGGTGCCCGTCGATTACCGGCCGCGCATCGGAACGTCCAAAGTAAGCGGCACCATCAGCGGTTCCGTGCGGGCGGGCGTGAAGATCCTGCAGGTGCTGTTCACCGCACATTTTTACCGGACATGAGTTGGGCGTGGGGGGCGTTGGTGGTGGTGTATTTCGCGACAGGGGCAGCCTTGTTGGTGCAGGGCGCACTGCATTGGTCGTTGTTGCGGGCGGCGCGCCGCACGCCGGATTTGCCGCCGGAGGATGCGGGGCCGAAGGGGAACGTGCTGGTGCAGTTGCCGCTGTACAACGAGGAGCGGGTGGTGGAGGCGCTGCTCGAGGCGGTGAATGGCTTGCGGTGGGGCGGCGGGGATTTGGTCTGCCAAATCTTGGACGACAGCACCGATGCGACCCCCCAGCGGGTGATGCGGTGGCTCGATGGCCTGCCGGCCCGTCCGGGCGTGCAGTGGGAATACCTGCGCAGGACGCGGCGCGATGGCTTCAAGGCCGGGGCGCTGGCCGCTGGATTGCAGGCGGTGCCCGAAGCCGAATTCGTGGCCATCTTCGACGCCGACTTCCGGCCTGCCCCGGATTTTTTGGAGCGTGCCGTAGCGGCCTTGGAGGTGGAGCCGTCACTGGCGGCGGTGCAGGCGCGTTGGGCGCACCTGAATCCGGGCGAGAACACGCTGACGCGGGTGCAGGCGCTGAACTTGGACGCCCACTTCACGGTGGAACAAGGCGGACGAACGGCGCTGGGGGATTGGGCGTCCTTCAATGGAACGGCCGGGGTGTGGCGCCGCGCCGCCATCGAGGCGGCCGGGGGGTGGCGCGGCGATACGTTGGCGGAGGACTTCGATTTGAGCGTGCGGGCGCACCTGGCGGGCTGGGGCATCCGGTACCTTGATGGGCTCGAGGCTCCAGCGGAGTTGCCCGCCGAATTTGGGGGCTACGCGGTGCAGCAGCACCGCTGGACGGCGGGCGGCGCGGGGTGCGCCCGGAAGCACGTTTGGCCCGTGATCCGGGCGACCCGTGGCAGCCGCCGGTGGCATGCGTTGGGCCAGCTGTTCGCCAGTTCCATCCACGTGCCGGTTTTCCTGATGACGACGGCGAGCGTGCCGCTGGTGTGGGCGGAGCATGAGCAGCCGCAATTCCACTGGGTCTTGCCCACGGGCGGTGTGTTCGCCCTGGCCTTGGCCACGATGGTGGCGCTCTACGCCTACGCGCATCGGAAGCGGGCGCACGCGACGTTTTTTCCAGGCCAAATCCTGGCCATGATGCTCCTCGGCACCGGCATGACCTGGCGCAACGTCCGCGCTGTGGCGCAGGGCTGGACCGGCCGTGCCGGCGGGTTCCAGCGGACGCCCAAGGCGGGCACCCCCCTCACGGCTGCCGTGCGCAAGGGCGGGGTGGAATGGGCGCTGGCGGTGTATTTCGGGGCGGGCCTCGCCGCGGGCGCGCTCACGGGCGAATGGGGGCTGATGCCCTTTCATGCCTTGCTCGCGGGCGGTTACGGTTGGGTGGCCACGTTAGCGGCGAAGGGATGAAGGCGGGCTGGGCGGCAGCGGTGGTCGGGGCAGGAGCGGCCCTGGCGTGGGCGCTCGCGGTGCCGCGTTCGGAGTTGGCGGTGGTGTGGGGCGTGGGGGCGCTGTTGGCGCTGCTTGCGGCGGCGTGGTA
>CBFHPD010000225.1:0-11564 GCA_965657495.1 uncultured Flavobacteriales bacterium | reverse complement strand
TCCCTTCTCGTTCCGCGAGCACCATGACATACGCACCAGAGGAAGACCCACTGGGCTCGATGTTCACGATTTCCATGGGTACTTTATTCATCCCCTGCTGCTTTGTACGCTCCGTTCAAACAATGGTGTGCGCCGCCCCTCAAGCCCCCAATGCCTTGACCGCAGCAGTGAGCTTCGGAAGCACTTCGAACGCGTCGCCCACGATGCCGTAGTCCGCCGCCTTGAAAAACGGCGCCTCCGGATCGGTGTTGATGACCACGATGACCTTGCTTTGGTTGACGCCGGCCAAGTGCTGGATCGCACCGGAGATGCCGGCCGCGATGTACAAGTTGGGGCGGATGGTGATGCCGGTTTGGCCCACGTGTTCGTGGTGCGGGCGCCAGCCGATGTCGGAAACCGGGCGCGAGCAGGCCGTGGTGGCCCCGAGTGCCTGCGCCAACTCTTCCACGATGCCCCAGTGCTCCGGCCCCTTCAAGCCGCGCCCAGCTGAGACCACGCGCTCCGCTTCGGGAAGCGGGACTTGGCCATCCGTGCTCGACGGGTGGAACGCTTTCACCTTGACCCGTGCTTCACCGACCTCCGAGGTGAACGGCTCTACCGCCGCCTCGGCGTTGCCGGTAACGGGAGCGAACGTATTGGGAGTGAGGGTGTACACGACTTGGGAGGTGGACGCTTCAACATTTGCCATGGCCTTGCCGCTGAACACGTTGCGGGTCACCGACCCGTCCTGTGGCAACGCGGTCACACCGCTGATTAAGCCTGCTCCGAGGTGCACCGCAACAGCGGGAGCCACCGCTTTACCGACCGCATCGTGCGGGATGACCACGGCGGCAGCGCCTTGGCTCGCGGATGCGGTGAGGCGTGCGATTTGGCCTGCGTCTTCGAGGGCCTCTGCGAAATGCAGCACCTTCTTGATGCCTGTGGCGCCCAATCCGCCGTCCCCTTGCAGGGGCCCGTGAACAACCGCAACCGCTTCCGTGCCGGCCGCTTCCGCCAATGCCGCCGCGAAGGAGGCCGCTTCGAGGCTGCCCTTCGTGGCCAACCCGTCCTTGAGGATAATCGATGCAATCATATCAAATGGCTTTTGCTTCTTCGCGCAACAAACGGATCAATTCCTCAGCTTGGTCTGCAGGGATCATCTTGCAGGCTCCCTTCGCTGGTGGCAAGGCAAACACCCGCACTTGGGTCGCCGCTTCCGCCTCACCCGACTCCACGTTCAACGGCTTGGTGCGCGCGCTCATGATGCCGCGCATGTTGGGGATGCGCTGCTCTGCCATGCCCTTCGCCGCACTGAACACCGCGGGCAACTGCACTTCCACTTCCTCATCCCCACCGTTGACCTCGCGCAGGGCCGTGGCCAAACCGCCTGCAACATCCAATTTCGTCGCCAAGGCCACGTACGGCATGTCCAACAGGGCCGCCACCATGCCCGGCACCACCGCACCGTTGTAGTCGATGGTTTCCTTGCCACAGAGGATCAAATCATACCCTTTCCCTTCGGCGTGGGCCGCGATCAACCGAGCGGTTTGCATCGCATCCTTCGGGGTCACGTCGATGCGCACGGCTGCATCCGCGCCGATGGCCAGGGCTTTCCGCATGGTCGGCTCCGTGGAGGCGCCCCCCACTGTCAGGATGGTCACTGTGCCGCCCCCGGCCTCCTTCAATTCCAGCGCACGCACCAAGGCGTACCATTCGTCGTACGGGTTCACAATGAATTGCACGCCATCCGTATCGAATTCCGTGTCGCCGTTCTTGAAGGCGATGCGGCTCGTTGTATCGGGCGCTTGGCTGATGCAGACCAAAATGTTCATGAGCGGTGAATTTGTCCTGCAAAGTTAGGACGTAGACGGCCATTTTAACTGCATATTGGCCACTCATTGCCTACCTATATTATATGCAGCAAAACAGGTGTGCGGGGACTTGATTTGTTGCCGTACCTTTGCGCACCAAAAATGAATCCACATCATGCGTGAAGTTCAATTCCGGGAGGCCGTCGCCGAGGCGATGTCCGAAGAAATGCGCCGCGATCCCAGCGTGTTCTTGTTGGGGGAAGAAGTGGCCGAGTACAATGGCGCCTACAAGGCGTCGAAAGGTATGCTGGACGAATTCGGCCCCGATCGGGTGATCGATACGCCGATCGCCGAATTAGGGTTTGCGGGCATCGCGGTGGGCGCTGCGATGAACGGTTTGCGGCCGATTGTGGAGTTCATGACGTGGAACTTCGCCATCCTTGCCGCGGACCAAATCATCAACCACGCAGCTAAAATGCTGCAGATGTCCGGAGGCCAGTACAACGTGCCCATCGTGTTCCGGGGGCCGAACGGCACTGCCGGTCAGCTCGCTGCCACGCACAGCCAGAGCTTCGAGTCGATGTACGCCTCTATCCCCGGCCTCAAGGTCGTGACACCGTTCACGCCCTACGAAGCGAAGGGACTCCTGAAGAGCGCCATCCGCGACAACGACCCGGTCCTCATCATGGAATCCGAGAAGATGTACGGCGACAAGGGCATGATCCCCGAAGGCGAGTTCCTTGTGCCCATCGGCAAGGCAAACGTCCGCCGCAAGGGCGACGCCGTGACCATCGTGTCCTTTGGCAAGATCTTGAAAACCGTGCACGAAGCAGCGGACGCGTTGGCTGCGGAAGGCATTGAAGTGGAGATCATTGATTTGGTCACCATCCGACCGCTCGACATCGACACCATCGTCGAGAGCGTGAAGAAAACGAACCGCCTCATCATTGTGGAAGAGAGCTTCCCCGTGGCGAGCATCGCAACCGAAGTGACCTACCGCGTGCAGCGCCACGCCTTCGATTACCTCGATGCGCCCATCCGCCGCTTGTGCCAATCCGACACGCCTTTTGCCTTCGCTTTGCCGCTCATCGATGAAGCGTTGCCGCAAGTGAAAGACATTGTTCAAGCCGTTAAGGACGTTTCATACGTAAGCTAATTATCAAACCAAACGCGCGTCCAAAGGGGGCGAGCACAACTGAACCACATGGAGAAAATTCTCTACCTCGTACCTGCATTGGCCGTGGTCGGCCTGCTGGTCATGATCTTCCAATCCGCATGGGTCCGGAAGCAAGACAAGGGTGAATCCCGCATGGCTGAAATCGCTCAACACATCCACGAAGGCGCCCTCGCCTTCCTCAACGCAGAATACCGCATCCTCGGCATCTTCGTCGTCATTGCGGGCGCGCTGCTCGGATTCGTCTCCACCATCGTTGAAACCACGCACTGGTTCATCGTCATCGCCTTCATCATCGGTGCGGTGTTCTCCGCTTTTGCTGGCAACATCGGCATGCGCATCGCCACCCAAGCGAATGTCCGCACCACGCAAGCGGCCCGGACGTCCCTCGCCAAAGCCCTGAAGGTGTCCTTCACCGGCGGCATGGTCATGGGACTGGGCGTTGCCGGTTTGGCCGTATTCGGTCTGAGCGTGCTCTTCATTCTGTTGCTGAGCAGCGCAATCCTTGACCCCACCTTCGCTGCGAACGGAATCACATCGATGTCAGATAAAATGACGGTGATCCTAGAGGCCCTTGCCGGGTTCTCCTTGGGTGCCGAATCCATCGCCCTGTTCGCACGGGTCGGTGGCGGTATTTACACCAAGGCAGCCGACGTGGGAGCAGACCTCGTGGGTAAAGTCGAAGCGGGCATTCCGGAGGACGACCCCCGTAATCCTGCGACCATCGCTGACAACGTAGGCGACAACGTGGGAGACGTGGCCGGCATGGGCGCTGACCTGTTCGGATCATATGTAGCTACCGTGTTGGCTGCCATGGTGCTTGGAAACGCTGTCATTCGCGGTACGGCTGAAAACGGCCTCAACGACAACTTTGGTGGCATGTCCACCATCTTGTTGCCCCTCGTGATTGCAGCCCTCGGCATCCTCTTCTCCATCCTCGGAGCACAAGTCATCCGGGTAAAGGAAGGCGCCAAGGAAAGCGACGTTCAAGCAGCATTGAACCGCGGCAACTGGGGCTCGATCATTTTGACGGCTGTAGCGTGTTTCTTCCTGATCAACTGGATGTTGCCTGAAACGATGCAGATGAGCGAAATCGGCGGTGCGGAGGCGATGACCTTTGGCCGGATGAGCGTGTTCTATGCGGTCGTTGTGGGTTTGGTCGTGGGAGGTGTCATCAGCTACATGACGGAGCACTTCACGGGATTGGGCAAGAAGCCTGTCCTCGGCATCGTCCAGAAGTCTTCAACAGGTGCCGCTACGAACATCATCGCAGGCCTTGCAACGGGAATGATTTCTACGTTCGGTCCAATCTTGTTGTTCGCGACAGCCATTTACGTGGCGTACTCCTTCGCTGGCTTCTACGGCGTGGCCATCGCTGCTTCCGCGATGATGGCAACCACGGCCATGCAGTTGGCCATTGACGCCTTCGGACCGATTGCGGACAATGCGGGTGGCATTGCAGAAATGAGCGAATTACCGGATGAAGTGCGCGAGCGCACGGACATCTTGGACTCGGTAGGAAATACGACGGCAGCCATCGGTAAAGGTTTTGCCATCGCTTCTGCTGCGTTGACCGCTTTGGCATTGTTCGCCGCTTACGTGGAATTCACGGGCATCCCTGGCATCAACATCTTCAAGGCGAACGTGTTGGCGGCCTTGTTCATTGGCGGCATGGTGCCGGTGGTGTTCTCGGCTTTGGCCATGAATTCCGTCGGTAAAGCAGCCATGGAGATGGTACAAGAGGTGCGTCGCCAGTTCAAGGAAATCCCGGGCATCTTGGAAGGAACCGGAACGCCTGAGTACGGCAAGTGCGTGGACATTTCCACAAAGGCCGCGTTGAAGGAAATGATGTTGCCCGGTGCCATGACCATCATCTTCCCGTTGGTCATCGGCTTGGTGCCGTTGCTGTTTGGCATGGAAAGCGCTTGGGCCGCGGAAACCCTTGGCGGCTACATGGCCGGTGTGACCGTCAGCGGCGTGCTGTGGGCCATTTTCCAGAACAACGCTGGTGGTGCGTGGGACAACGCGAAGAAGTCCTTCGAAGCTGGCGTTGAAATCGACGGTAAGATGACCTTCAAAGGATCTGACGCGCACAAAGCCGCGGTGACGGGTGACACGGTGGGTGACCCCTTCAAGGACACCAGCGGACCTTCCATGAACATCCTCATCAAATTGACATGCCTCGTAGGCCTCGTCATCGCCCCCATCTTAGGCGGACATGGCGACAACGGACACGCGGAGGAAGCTCCTGCTCCCGCAACCGAAATGGCAGCGGCGGTAGACGTAGAGTAACTCTGAATCGCATTAATTTGCAAAGGGCTCCCGACTTAGGGAGCCCTTTCTTTTTGACAGCAGCATGATTTCTTACAACCCCAAACACTGGTTCCAACTCATCTTCCACGCCTACAGCGCCCAAGTGTTCCGGCGACTGTTCCCGACCATGTTGGGCATCGGGGCGTTCAGCGCGTTGGTGTGTTGGATTGAGTTCGAATGGTTGCCCCAGCCGATCAACCTGCCCAACACCGTGCACTCGCTGCTCGGCTTCGTGTTGTCGCTCTTTTTGGTCTTTCGGACGAACACCGCTTACGATCGGTGGTGGGAAGGTCGAAAGCAGTGGGGTGCGCTGGTGAACGTCTCCCGCACGCTGGCCACCCGGGTGCAGTGCGGGTTGGGCGCTCCCGAGCAGGCCGCATTCGCTCAGGGCATTCCGGGATTCGCAGCAGCCTTGAAGCAACACCTGCGAAGGCAGGATGCCGAAAAACCCGGGGGGCGCTCGCACTGGGAGCACGCGCCCAATGCATGGATCGACGCGATGTCAAATGCGGCGGCTACCGCTCGAAATTGCGGGCACCTCACGGCACACGACCACTGGCTCATCGAAGGCAATTTGGAGCGGATGACGGACGTGCTCGGCGCGTGCGAGCGCATTTTGAAAACGCCCATCCCATACAGCTACAGCATGTTCATGAAGAAGTTCATTTTCCTGTACGTGGTGACCTTGCCGATTGGGTACGTGGGGACGTTTGGGTGGTGGACGGTTCCCGTGGTGATGGCCGTGTTTTATGTTTTGGTCAGCATTGAGTTGATTGCCGAAGAAATAGAAGACCCCTTTGGGGAGGACGAGAACGACCTGCCGCTGAATGATTTGTGCCAAACCATTTCGAACAACACCTCGGAAATCTTCGATTAAAGCGTTCGTGGCAAAACATAACAGTGAAGAATTCAAGATGTGGTATCATGAAAGCATCCCGTTCACGCAGTTTCACGCAATTGAGTGCCGACAAACACCTATTTTTACGCGACTTAACTTTATACTAACTGGACCATGCTACGTTTTATTCTGCTCAGTGCAGCTGCATTGCTTGTTACCACTGCTATTCAATCACAAGTCGAATCTGACGCCTTCGAAGATTGCAATTGCCCGGAAGGGACGGTAGGGCAGCGTTGTCGTTTTGATCAATTTTTGGACAGCATCCATGTGCTTGAAGCGGCCATTCGTTCTTACGACGAAAGTTTTGCAGCCCAAAACTATGCTGAAGTGTCCACCATCGGCTCCAAGGTTCTGGAACAATACGACTGCGAGGCACTGCGCGACAGCATCACGAGCCTGAATGTTCAACTCACCAATGCCATGGGCTGCTCGGATTCCGAATCCTGCAATTACAATCCTGCAAGCACATCCACGTTGAATTGCGCATACCCCACCACGTGGTACTATGACGGGGACGGGGACGGATTGGGACGGGACTCCTCTGAAGTCGCATGCACTGCCTCGTTGAATTTCGTGGACAACAACTCGGATCTCTGTGATGACACGTTGGCCTATAACTACAACGATCCGGGAAACCTCGCTTGCATCCTCCCTCCTGACCCGGAAGCCCTGAGTACTTCGGGCATGGCCGGTGAGACGGCCACCATCAACGGTTCGCTTACAAACCCGAGTGGGCTCGAGATTTTGGAAGTGGGGTTCTACTTCAACACCGACACCCTGATGCCGGCGGGCACCAACCAAACCCTCCCCGCCACGCTTGTGGAAGGCGGCTTGCAATTTGACCTGTCCTCCCTCGTCATCGGCACCAAATACTTCTACCAAGTGTATGCCGTCACTTCTTACGGAACGGTTGTCAGTGCTCCCCATTCCTTCACGGCCTCGACCGGTCCTTGCGAAGGCTTGACGACGGCAACAGATTACGATGGCAACACCTACAACTTGGTTGAAATTGGCGACCAATGTTGGTTCCATCAGAATTTGAAGAACACCCATTTCAATGACGGTACAGCGTTGACCTATTGGTCACTCAACCCCACAGTCGGATGGGGAACGCCACCGAGCACATACAATTATCGCATTCACAACGACGACCCAGAACAGTACCTGGACATCCTGGGATACGCCTATGAATATCAAGTGCTCAATGCAATCGCCACGACCAGCAAAGATTTGTGTCCGAGTGGATTCAATACCCCAACCACGGAAGCATGGATCGCACTGAACACCCATGCGGACGCCATCAGTGAAAGCACAAGTGCCATCCAGGAATTGGCATCTTCCACTTATTGGAACGGTGTCGCACCCGGGGCTGGAATGGACCTGACGGGCATCGGAGTCCGCGATAGCGGCTACCTCGATAATGCAGCGACCATCACACCTACAGAAGACCAAGTCAGGTCGTGGTATGGTACCTCAACTAAAACGTCCTACCTCATCATGTGGGCTGCGGAAAGCAATGGCAGCGAAGGTGCATTCCATTGGGGCTCAACAGGGTTGTGGGAGAATGGATTCGCTGCCATCCGGTGCATCAAATCATCCACCGACGCAGGATTGGTGGATTAATTGGCTTAGCGTTGCGTAACTTCCGCAACATGAACAAGATCAGCGTCCTTCTCATGAGCGCCTGCCTGCCTTTCATTGCGAACGGGCAATGCGACGGCGAACGATTCCGGTACACCTCTGCATTCAGCACGAGCTCCGTTTCGTATGACATCCCCTACGGATCGAACGTCAATGTGTATGGTGTCGAGGAAGAGCTGGTGTTTGACTGGTACGAGCCGGTGGGTGATTTCGCGACGGATCGGCCCCTGATCATCATGGCGCACGGGGGATTTTTCCTGGCGGGATCGAACGACGGGGAGGACGTGGTGCCGCTGTGCGAGGACTTGGCGCGGATGGGGTATGCCGTCGCTTCGATTTCGTACCGGTTGGGCATCGTGGATTTGTTCGATTTGGAGAACGAGTTGACGCGGGCGGTTTGGCGCGGGGTGCATGACAGCCGATCAGCCGTGCGGTATTTCCGCGATTCTGCGGAAGGGGGCGAGAACCCTTGGGGCATTGACCCGGACCAAATCTACCTCGGGGGCGTGTCCGCGGGCGGCTTCATCGCCCTCCACCACGCCTACCTCGACGACGAAGCTGAAATCCCCGCCGGCATCGACCTCTCATCCGCTGGACTCGGCGGCGGCATCGAAGGCGAATCCGGCACCCCCGGTGTGAGCTCCGACGTGGCCGGCATTTTCAACATCTGCGGCGCCCTCAAAGACGTGGCGTGGATGCAGCCCGGCGATGAACCCGTTGTCTCGGTGCACGGCACCGTGGACGCAACCGTTCCCTACGCCGCGGGCGAGGTCTCCCTCATGGGATTCCCCGTCACCGACGTCAACGGCAGCGCGACCGTCCACGACCAAGCGGACGCCATCGGCCTCACCCACTGTTTCATCCCGCTTGAAGGCGCCGACCACGTTCCGCACGTCACAGACAACGCAGCGTACACCACCACCCTCGCCACCGTGGCGGGCGCGCTCTCCAGTTGGGCTTGCCCCGACTACCCGGCGCAATGCGGTGAATACGATTTCACCTCCTCCGTTCTCGAACGCGCGCCGTGGCTCGACTTGCCGCGGTTGTACCCGAACCCCACGCGGCTGGGCGCGGCGGCACAAGTGGTCTGGTCTGACGCCCCCGCGGGCGATTGGAACTGCCACGTGCGGGACTTGATGGGACGTCAGGTTTGGCAAGCGCAAGTCACCGGGCACCGCATCGACCTGCCGCAATTGCCCGCTGGCACCTACCTCCTTCAGGTGTTGGAATCCAACACCAGCCTCAAGTGGGTCGTTCAGTGATGCGCGCGCGGGCGGTTGCCCTGTTCGGCAGCTGCCTGCTCATCCTGGCCTGCCATGACGACACCCCACCTGCACCTGCCAAACCGGTCGTTGCTGCGGACGGATGGGACCGGATCGCCGCCCTCGATGCCAAGCCTCCCTCGGGATTCACCTGCGACATGCGGTTGGATTCGGCGGGCGCATCCGTGCAACTTGTGGCCGATGTGGCCTTGCAACCGGGCAACTACCTCGCCTCGCCCTTTTCACCGGACACGGTCTTGGGGCATTTCAGGTTTGAAATCACCGAAGGCGACCTCGTACTCGCCGAAGGAATGCACGAATCCCCCACCACGCCGCTGACCTTCGACCCGCAATTGAACATGCTGGTGCGCTATGCGCTGGGATCGGTTCGCTATGCCCAACCCGTACTCCTCCCCGAAGGACCTTTCAAAGCGAGCGGCGAAGCGTTCTTTGTCCTCGAGCCCGCCTGCCAGCCGCGGGTGCTGCCGTTCGATGTGTGGCGGGACGACACGGGCTTGCACCTTGCGCAGCGCCCCGGCTGCTGATCAGCCGAAGAGGCCGTGGAGCTCGGCGTCCACGCGCTCGATGATGTTTCCAAGGTCCTGCTTGTTCTCGTGGAAGGCGTTGTTGTCCACGTCAATGATGAGCAGCTTGCCCTTGTCGTATTGTGAAATCCACGCTTCGTAACGCTCGTTAAGCCGGTTGAGGTAGTCGAGGCGAATGGCCTCTTCGTAATCTCGGCCGCGCTTTTGGATGTTCTCGACCAACTTGGGCACCGAGGCCCGCAAGTAAATGAGCAAGTTCGGCGGCTGGATGAACTCGTCCATCAACTCGAACAAAGCTTGGTAGTTGTCAAAGTCCCGGGTGGTCATGAGCCCCATCGCGTGCAGGTTGGGCGCGAAAATGTGGGCGTCCTCGTAGATGGTCCGGTCTTGGACGACTTTCTCGCCGGAACGTTGCAATTCCGCGAGCTGGGCAAACCGTGAACGCAGGAAGAACACCTGCAGGTTGAACGACCAGCGCGGCATGTCCTTGTAGAAGTCGTTCAGGTACGGGTTGTCGTCCACTTCCTCAAAGTGAGGCGTGTAGCGATAGTGCTTCGCCAGCAAGGTGGTGAGCGTCGTTTTTCCCGATCCGATGTTTCCTGCGATGGCTAAATGCATGACCGTACCCGTGTTGGATTGAAGAGCGAAAATACACCGAAGCGAGCGGCCGCCCAACTTGGGTTTTCCACAATCCCGGGGGCGGGCTGTTAGGCCGGAATGGGGGCAGCGAGCTCTTCGAGCCAACGGCGGTGCGAAGCGCAACGGGGCACCTTGAACTGGCCACCGAGCCGTCCTTTGGAGCGCAGCCAAGCCTCGAAGGTTCCGGCGGGCGCCACATTTAAGACGGGGGGACCGATGGCCAGGTCGCCGGTGCGCTTGGCAGCGTAGTCCGAGTTCGCGCGCTGCAGCGCGTCGTCGATGAAGGCCATGAACCGGTGGGGATCGGCCGGCGGGTGCGCAAACTCGATGAGCCACTCGTGGGCGCCGGTTCCCGTGGCGGTCATGAAGACGGGAGCGACGGTGAACTCGCGGACTGCGGCGGAATTGGCGGCGCACGCGGTGGCGATGGCTTCCTCGATTTGGCGCGACATCAACTCCTCCCCGAAGGCGTTCAAACTCGCCTGCGTCCGGCCCACCACCTGCAGCCGGAAGGGGTGCAACTCCGTCATGCGGACCACGTCCCCCAAGCGGTAGCGCCACAAGCCCGCGACCGTCGTGATGATCAGTTCGTACTCCGCTCCGACTTCCAACTCGCGCAGCTCCAGCGTCTCGGGCTCCTCCTGCGACCATTCCGAAGCCGGCGCGAACTCGAAGTAAATGCCATAGTCCGCAAGCAGCAACATGTCGTCCGCATCGAGGCGGTCTTGCAAGGCGAAGAACCCCTCCGACGCGTTGTACGTTTCCATGTAGGCCATGCCCCGTCGGGGGGCGCCGATGAGGGCCTCGAATTGTCCGCGGTAGGGCGCGAAGTGGACGCCGCCGTGCATGAAGAGCTGCAATTCAGGCCAAACCTCGTCCAACGTCTCCTTGCCGGTCAGCTCCAACACCCGCTTCGCAATGACCAACATCCAACTCGGCACGCCCGCCAAGATCCGCACATCCTCCTTCATCACCCGCGAAGCGATGGCGTCGACCTTCTGCTCCCAGTCGGCCAGCAGGGCGATGGCACGGTTCGGGGTCCTCCGCGCTTCGACCCAAAACGGCAGCTCGTTCATGACGATGGCGCTCAGATCGCCGATGAAGGGTTGGTCCTGGGATTCCGCGGCACGCGCCCCCCCCAGCACGAGGTGCTTGCCTTCGTACAGCCGCGCACCTGGCCGCTGTTCACAGAACAAGGCCAACAAGTCCTTCCCCCCTTTGAAATGCCCCTCCTGCAACGCCTCTGCCGTCACCGGCAGGTACTTGCTGCGGTCGGAGGTGGTGCCGGAGGATTTGGCAAAC
>CBFHPD010000224.1:0-8288 GCA_965657495.1 uncultured Flavobacteriales bacterium | reverse complement strand
CCGGCATGGTGGCCGAGAAAAACAGCGACTGGCGCTCGGCCGGCAGCAACTTGATGACTTTGCGGATGTCGTGGATGAAGCCCATGTCGAGCATCGTATCCGCTTCATCGAGCACGAGGTGCGTCAGCTGGTTGAGGTGGATGAAGCCTTGATCGACCAAATCCAACAACCGACCAGGCGTCGCCACCACGATGTCCACCCCCCGCCGGAGCTGGTCCACTTGTTTGTGCTGGGAAACGCCGCCGAAGATGACCACTGAACGCAGTGGTGAGCCCGCGCTGTAGTCGCGGATGTTGTCGTAGATCTGGGTGGCTAATTCCCGCGTGGGGGAGAGGATGAGCGCGCGGATGCGCCGTTTGTCGCCCTGCGCAGCGCGCTCGGCGAGTTGATTGACAATCGGCAGCGCGAAGGCTGCGGTTTTTCCGGTTCCCGTCTGGGCAACGCCGAGGACGTCGCGGCCTTCGAGGATGAGGGGGATGGTTTCGCCCTGAATGGGCGTGGGCTCGGTGTAACCAAGCGGTTTGAGGGCATCCAACACGTGCGTGTTGAGTCCCAATTCTTCAAAAAGCATGTAAAAATGAAGTTCAATAACCCTGCAAAAACGCGCAGGGGAAACGTACCGAACCGGAATCCTTCACAACGCCACTCGTGTTTGCGTGCCGGTCTCGGTAAAGCACGCCTGCCTCATATGCGAAGCGAGGCAAATATGCGAAAATTTCGATGTAATTGCAAACGAGGCTGTTATGGCAGCTCCCAAAGCGCTCCGCGGTCCGCCGGCGTGGCGAGCAATTCGAGGTCGAGGAGGACGCCATCTCGCGTGTCGAATTGGACGAGCCCGGCGTTGTGGGTGGCAACGGGTTCGCCGATGCGCTGGGTGTTTTCGGTGGGGCGGCCGGGGGCTGCTGCGAGGCTGCTCGAGGTCAGGTCGTACAGGGCGGGCAGGCCGGGGAAGAGGGTGCTGTCGATGCGGGAAAGTTCGCCGTAGTGCGCGCCGCCCGAGAGGAACAGGGTGGTCGTTCGGTCGGCCTCGTGCGCGGCGATGGCTTGGAGCATGCGGTGCTGTTCGTGGGGGAAGTTTGCCCAAGTGGAGAGGCCGTTGAAGCTGGGGCCAAATGGCATGGGGGTGGCCAGGATGCGGAGGTCGCAGGGGATGGACATTTGGTCCGTCAACCACGCCCATTGCGCCGCGCCCAACACCGTCGAATCCGGATCCGCCACAGGCAGGAATTCCGCCGAATAGGGCTTCCCGTCGGCACCGGTCAACTCCACCCCGTCCACCTCATTCGGCGTCGAACTAAAGCTCCACGTGTCGAGCAAGACGACGAGCACATCGCGCCGCGCCCCGTCGAACAGGTAACTCGCGTAAACGCCCTCGCGCTGCCGCCGAACGGACTTCATAGGGTCCTTCCAAAAGTTCAGGAACGCCTCCTTGTCACCGCCGTCCGCATCGTCCCAGGTGGCGAGCATCCGCGTGGTGGACTTCAGCCGCTGGAAGGACGAATCGCTGCCGAGCGTACGGTAGGCGGACGTGAGCGAATCCGGGTGCGCGGGCATGACGTTGTCGCCCATCCAAATGAACACATCGGGGCGCCGTGCTGCCAAGGTGTCGAGCAGCGTCAGCGAGCAGGCATCCCCAGCGCACCCACCAAACCCGATGCGGCGCACCTCCTTGCGGACGTTGAAGTCGGCGGTTTTGGGCGCTTGGGGCGGGCGGATGACGATGGGGTCGGGGGACTCGGCGCATCCGACGAGGGCGGCAAGGACGAGCAGCAGGGGGAGGCGCATGGGGTCAGAGGGAGAACTTGACGGGCAGCGCGAATTGCACGCGGACGGTTTTGCCGCGCTGTGTACCGGGCTGGAATACCGGCATAGACGCAACAGCATCCACCACTTGTTCGTCGAGGTCGGGTGCCACGCCCCGGACGATTTCCACCCCGGAGATGCTGCCATCGCGTTCCACGATGAAGCGGGCGATGACGGTGCCGCTCACGCCGTGTTTCCGCATTTTTCGGGTGTAGGTTACGTGCTCGGCGATGTATTGGGCGATGCGCGCATTCGTGCAGTTCATGGCGGCATCCGAGGAGGATTCGGAGGTGCAGGTGTGCCAAACCGGCATTTCTTCCACGAATTGCAGGGGAGCGTCTGCTTCGGTTTGGGCCAAAGCTCCAGCCGTGAGGACGGCTGCGAAGCAGGTGGCAAAAAGGGGCTTCAACATGCCGCCAAGTTACTCGAAAATGACGGGACGGTGGGGCCTTTGAGGCGTGTGGAAAAGGCGGTGGCGTGGGCCCTAAACCGAACGCCGCAATTGTTCTGAGAGCCACGTGTATCCGGTGGCTGCAGCGATTCGGTCACCTTCGGTGCGGTGGTGTTCGGCGCGGTCGGGGGCGAGGATTTCACCGAGGGCGTGGTACGCGATTTGGCCAAAGGCCCAGTCAAAGGGCAACTGCCCTGACGGATGCAACCGCGCAAAATGCTCCTGCGCCTCATTCAGTTGCCCCATCCGACACAGGATCCACGCTTCATGCAAGTCGAGCAAGGGAAACAGGTGGTTCGACTCCACCTGCAAAACGGGCCGCCGCCGCAGGGCTCGCAGGCAATCCAAGTGCGCTTCGAGGTGATCAGGCTTGCGGGAAAGGAGCAAGAAGCGGGCGGACATGTCGCAGAAATAGATCTCCCACTCGGGGGAGTAAGCGGTCGAGTGCTGGGCCTTCATCCGGTAGCCCTCCTCGATTTTAGGCCAAATCGCATCCATGCGCTCCCGGTCGTCGTCCAGCGCAGCGAACAGCCATTGCAGCCCGAGGATCCTCGTCGCCGGTAGGATGTGGACCATCCCGGTGGTGCGGGCTTCCACGCCGACGACCAAGGTGCGGGCCTCGACCAAGTCGCCCCGGAACAGCGCCGACATGGACAGCACGCCGAGGGCATACAGCCGCTCTTCTTCGGTGGAGGCTTCGTCGAGGTACCGCTCAAACATGCCCTGGCCAAAGTGGTTCAGCCAACTCAGCGGGGGCAAGATTTCCATCACGAGGCGCTTGCTGCGCTTGCTCGCGAACACGCGGTGCACTTCTTCGCGGGTGAGCCCGCGTTGGTAGGCTTCGATCAAACGGTGGGCGAACTGCTGCAAAAACAACCCGCCGATTTGCGAAAACGGCGTGGCGTCCACGCGCTCCATCAATTCGTCCAAACCCGGCTGCTCGCTCACGCCGAAATGCTGCACCGCAAGCACGTCCCAATGCACCCGATTCGCGGAGACCAACCGGTCGGCAATCAAATCCACGTAGTACTGGAACCCCGCCTTACCGGTGTACCGCGCGATGGTATTCAGCGTGGAGATGGAAAAGGTGTTACCCGTCGGGAGTAGTTTGAAAAACCGCCGCAGGGTGCTGATGCCGAGCGTGAATCGCGCATCGTGGCGGCGCATCATTTGCTGAAGCACCGTGCACTCTTTCGTTGTTTTAATGTCAAAACCACAAGTCGCGATGACATCGAGGCGGAGGGCGTCGACTGCAGCGGCGAACTCGGGGGTGTTGTGATGGCGATGGGCTCTCGGCATGGGCGTCGAGCGCAAAATTGCGCGTGCGGCCAAAGTTAGTTCGCCGGTGGCATCGCAAGGGGTTTTCGTGTGATTAAATGCGGGAATTTTTTGGTTTTGACCTCATTTGTCAAAACATCCTTTTGTATAGATTGACAGCTTTAAACGAGCGCGTCTGCCTCTACGGCATCTGGGCGGTACCGCGCACTGCCCAAACCGAGGATGGGGTAGAAGATGAAGCCAAGCAGGATGAGGCCGATGCCGAAGCCCGTGGACTTGCCGAACAGTTTGGCGAGGCGGAGGGCGTCGATGATGGTGACGAAGAAGGAAGCGAATGCCCCGACGACGGGAATGAGGCCGGCGAAGTACAGGAGGATCCACCATTTGGGCCGTTGCAACACTTGGGTGTATACATAAATGTTGTAGAATGGAATGAGGATGGCCCAGCCCGGTCGGCCGGCTTTGCTGAAGATGCGCCACGCTGCGATGAGGGAGATGAGCAGCAGCGGAACGAAGATGATGGCGTAAGCGGCGAAAAAGGCAAAAAAGCCGGCTTCGGCGTAGTTGGTGGGTTCGAACATGGTGTTTGTTTTTGAGCAATTTAGGATAAAAGTGGAACGGGTTGCGGTTGCGCGTTGCTTAAGCGGCTTCGGCGCAGCAGGGGGAATCGGCTACTTTCGTGAACATGAAGCGCTCCCATTTTTTGAAGTCCCTCGGTGGATTCTCGTTGTTTCCCTGGTTCACGTTGGAGGGAAAAGGCCAAACCCCGCCTCCCCCGAGCAATTGCGTGCTCATCCCTTCGGAAACGCCGGGTCCCTTTCCCCTGGATTTGACGGAAAACACGTTTTTCTTCCGCCAGGACATCCGGGAGGACCGCGTGGGGGTGCCCCTTCGTCAGAAAATCCGAATCATCGGTACCAACGGCTGCCAACCCATGGCGAACGTGCGGGTCAACATTTGGCATTGCGACGCCGATGGCACGTATTCCGGTTACGGGACTTCCGCGGGGACGACGTTTTGCCGGGGGTACCAAATCACGGACGAAAATGGCGAATGCGAGTTCCTCACGATCGTTCCCGGCTGGTACCCCGGGCGTGTGACGCACGTGCATTTTCAGGTACACGTGAGCACGCAGTACAGCGTTGTTTCCCAATGGGCCTGGCCTGCAGATGACGTGGTGAATGCGACGAACGCGTTTCCCGACTTGTACCCGGCGGGTCCCGATCCGATGACCGTCGATCAGGACGGCATTTTTGCAGATGGGTACGACCTGCAAATGGCGAATTTGGTTTGGAACGAAGACGCCGGGGAATACCAATCTGAGTTTGAAGTGACCGTTGAAGGGGGGGCGGTTGCGGGGATCGGTTACGAAGAAATGCGCACCGCTCAGGTCATGGAAGTCGGGGAGGTGTTCCCGAATCCCGCTTCGGGCCCAGTGAGCTTGCAAGTAGCCTTGAAGCAGTCGGTTCAACTCGAATGGGAACTTTGGAATGTTGCCGGCCGGAAGGTGGCTTCGCGGGCGCTTGGCTCCATTGGCCCGGGCGAGCGAACCCTTTCGTTCGATCCTGCTGCGCTGGGATGTGCTGCGGGCGCTTACGTTTGGCAGGTGCGGGCTACGACTTCAAGTGGTGAACATGTCCTTTGGCGGCATGTTTCGGTGCGGTGATGAGGACATTGAAAACTTCGGACGGGGTGCTTGGGGCTTTTCACTCGCCGAGGTCCGAAACGGATGCAGACGGCATCGCCATCGAAATCATGGACAACCATCCTGAGGCGCGCAAGCCGTGCGGCCGCATTTAGTTTTAGCCGCGGTACATGTCGCTACCTCACTACCCGAATCTGCTCCGTCCAACGCCCAGTGGGCGATTTGATTTCGACGAAGTAATCGCCTGATGCCAGGCCGGAAACATCCACTACGGAAGCACGGCCAGCGGTCAACACCACCCTACCGAACACATCAAAGATTCGCACAGCATCCACCTCGCCTCTTATGTTCAGCTGTCCGTTTGTTGGGATGGGAAATAGGACGACGTCACGTACCGGCTCGAACTCCATGTTTGATGCCGCTTCGGCAAATTGCCAAGTTTGCGACTCCTCATCCCACGCTTGTGTCAAGCAGCAGGTGGGGGCATCCATGATGCACATCTCGGCACCGTACACCAAGTAGTCGATGCACGTGGTGATGGTATCGGCCCCCATGGCATTCGAAACGAGGTGGGTACATGGGCCAGCAAAACAACTGTCCTCGGCGAGGAATAAGTCGCCTGCGGAGGTGCTGATGTACACCGGAGCCATCAGAGGCAGGCCGTTGCCTGTGGTGGGTACTGCCACTTCGATTTCAAACTGCGTGCCTAAGGTGTAAATGAAGTCGCACAAGGGAGGATCGGTTTCATCACTTATTTGACCGGCTGCAATTGCATTGTCCGTAAAATAGGTGTAGCCTAAATCGTGGAGGATGATGGTGTCATTGCTTGCCGACACTTCCATTGAAATCCATCCGATATAACTTTCACCGCCCGCATTCATTTTGAGCCCCAAGAATTTCAACCCGACCCCGGTAAATAACCCCCCTCCGCCCACGTCGGTTCCCAAGACCGCATTTCCCGAAGTGTAGGGACCGGTCACGTCATCCCCGCAATTGAGGGCGTCGGGGTAGCCAAATGTGGAGGCGTCCATGACATACGAGTCCCCGAGCGAAACCACTCGCGCAGCAGTTGAGCTGCCGGATAACGGGAAGATCTCAAAGGTGTAATCATTGCTCGCGTCCCCATCAACGTTCAGCATCAAGGGGCCGGAGGCCGTTGTCACCGTATCGTTGATGGAGTAGGTGTTGATCTGACCTGCAGCGGGTGTGCGCAACCCGAGTAAACTGAGCAATAAGATGAGGGAAGTCGTTTTTTCTCGTGGCATTTTTCGTGTTTTTTGTCTGCAATCTATGCATTCACCTTGAGGCATTCCATAGCACTTTGGGATTCTCTCTCTTTTTTGAAAAGCCCTTTGGAGTTCGGTGCGGGGTGATTTTCGTGCAGATGTCGGGGCGTCCATGACCCACCTCTTGCGCGGTTGCTTTGCAACCGGGGGGAAGAGCGACTGCGCGGGCTTTCAAGCGTTGCTTGAGCCCGCTCCGCCGCTCTTCCCCCCCACGCTTTGCGTGGCGCAAGGGGTGGGTTGAATTTGGGGCTGTTGTGCACGAAAAAGCCCCGAGCGTGTGTACTCAGGGCTTTTCAAAAAGGGAGGTCCGAAGCGGATTACGGCTGCTGTCGGCGGTTGGTCGTTTTTAGGTGGCTTGGGGGCAGCAGCCGTGAACCGGGGGGGGTGGGGCTTCTCCCTTTTTGAAAAGCCCTTTGGAGTTCGGTGCGGGGTGGTTTTCGTGCAGATGTCGGGGCGTCCATGACCCACCTCTTGCGCGGTTGCTTTGCAACCGGGGGGAAGAGCGACTGCGCGGGCTTTCAAGCGTTGCTTGAGCCCGCTCCGCCGCTCTTCCCCCCCACGCTTTGCGTGGCGCAAGGGGTGGGTTGAATTTGGGGCTGTTGTGCACGAAAAAGCCCCGAGCGTGTGTACTCAGGGCTTTTCAAAAAGGGAGGTCCGAAGCGGATTCGAACCGCTGTAGCAGCTTTTGCAGAGCTGAGCCTAGCCACTCGGCCATCGGACCCTTTCAAAGTGGGTTTGCAAATATACGGAAATGGGCGGGCGAGGTTGCAAAAGGTGGGGGGAAATGTAGTTTTACGGCATGAAAAAGCGAGCGTGGGTGCCTAATCTCCTGACGATGGGGAACTTATTGGGGGGCGTGGTGGCGTGCTGGTGGGCGGCGAATGGGCCGAGCTGGGCGCCGTGGGAGCGGGAGCGCATGGAGATGGATAGTGGGCACACGGTTTGGCGGGCTTTTTTGGAGGCCGAGGGCATGTGGTGGGTGGCGGGGGTTTGGGTGCTGGCCGTGTTGATGGACGTGTTCGATGGGTGGGCGGCGCGGAAGTTGGGGGTGGCGGGGCCGATGGGGGTGCAGCTGGACAGCCTGGCGGACGTGGTGACGAGCGGGGTGGTGCCGGCGGTCATCGGGGTGACGATGTTGCACGCGTGGGCGCCGGCCTTGCCGGGGATTGTGAAGTGGTTGCCGCTGACGATGGCGGCGGCGGCGGCGTATCGGCTCGCGCGGTTCAATGTGCGGGCGGGCGAGAAGCGGCTGGGGTTTGAGGGGGTGCCGGCGCCGGCGGGCGCGTTGTGGTGGCTGGGCGTGTGGTTGCTGGCGGCGCATTATAGTGCGTTTGGCGGACCGGGCATTTACGGGCTGGGCGGGGTGATGTGGGTGATGCTGGGCGTGCTGATCGGCTCGACGTTGGTGCCCTGGGCGATGGTTTCGGAGCGGCCGATGATGGACCTCAAGGGCTGGTCCAAATCCCCTTCCTACGACCGAAGCCGCAAGTCCTTCGCGCTCGCAGCCGTCCCCCTCTTCGCGGTGGGGACAATTTTTGGCGGGGCGTGGCCGCTGGGGCTGCTGGCCGTCTTACTTTTGTACGGGCTTTGGAGTGTGTTCGGAGCCCGGTTTTGGTCCAAATCCCAGCGCAAATGACTTACCACGCTTCCATCGACATCATGCCGCTGCCGGCGCTCCTCGACCCGCAAGGCAAGGCGGTTTCGAACAACATGCAACACGTCGGACTGCCCGAAATCAGTGGCGTGCGCATCGGCAAGCACATCACGCTGAGCATCGAAGCGGCCGACCAAGCGACTGCCGAAGCAAAGGTGAAGGAGGCGTGTG
>CBFHPD010000223.1:0-1390 GCA_965657495.1 uncultured Flavobacteriales bacterium | reverse complement strand
GCCACTGGCAAACACCCCTGCTACGAGATTGCGCCCCTGCCGTACCGAGCGTTTTTCATCGAACAAAACATGAACAAGACCCCCGTCCTCCATGCATGCAACGGACCTGAATTGGGAGCAATGCGACCTTGCAGCGGTCGCAAAGCTGCACCTACCTTTGTTGGGTGCAACTTTCCCTGATCGCCCTCGGCAAGACCCAAGCCCCGTGGATCCGCATGGGCACCGACGAATACGTCAAACGCCTGAACCACTATGCCCGGTTCCAATTTGTGGAACTGCCCGACATCAAAGCGCGGTCAGGCAAGCCCGAACCCGCTTGGGTCAAGGCCGAAGAGGCAAAAATCCTGGCCAAACACCTCAACGGCGCAGGCGTGGATCATTTGGTCCTGCTCGACGAACGGGGGAAGACGTTCACCTCGGTGGCGTTTGCAAAGCATTTGGAGTCGCTGCAGGTGCGGGGGTTGCGGCATTTGGCCTATGTCATCGGCGGACCCTATGGCTTCGACGAGGGCATCCGCTCGCGTGCGCACGGTTTCCTGAGCCTCGGCCCCATGACGTTTTCGCACCAAATGATCCGGCCCTTCGCCGCCGAACAGCTCTACCGCGCCCACACGATCCTGCGCGGCGAGCCCTACCACCACGAATGAAAAAGCCACCCCGTGCGAGGTGGCTTTTCAAACACAGTGTGTGGTTTCAATTCTCGTGCGTGCTGCACAGCTTATTCCGCGAGCACAGTCACGACATTGTTCAAGACTTCAACGGTCCCACCTCCCACTGAGAACCGCTCTTCGCTGCCGCCATTTTTCACCACCACTTCCCCCGCTTGAAGGGTCGTGATGAGGGGGGCGTGGTTGTTCATGATGCCAAGGCTGCCATCAGCGCCAGGCAATCCCACGTAGGTGGCTTCGCCTGAGAACAGCGCGGTGTCGGGGGTGAGGATGTCTACTTTCATCGCAAAGGGAATTCAGCGGCAGGGCTTACGCTTCTGCCAACATCTTTTCGCCGGCCTCGATGACCTCCTCGATGGTGCCCTTCAAGTTGAAGGCCGCCTCCGGCAGGTGGTCGAGCTTGCCGCTCAAGATCATTTGGAAACCCTTGATGGTGTCCTCGATGCTCACGAGCACCCCGGGAATGCCCGTAAACTGCTCGGCCACATGGAACGGCTGGGACAGGAAACGGGAAATCCGGCGCGCGCGGGCCACCGTTTGCTTGTCCTCTTCACTCAATTCATCCATACCCAAGATGGCGATGATATCTTGTAATTCTTTGTAACGTTGTAAAGTTTGTTTTACTGATTGAGCTGTTTTATAGTGATCATCACCTACAATCCACGGTTGTAACATTCTTGATGTAGAATCTAGTGGATCTACAGCTGGATAAATACCTTTTG
>CBFHPD010000222.1:0-2198 GCA_965657495.1 uncultured Flavobacteriales bacterium | reverse complement strand
TGTGTTTCGCACGGGCGATGGTAATTCGCAGTGCCGCTGCACCCCGGTTTTGACACCGATTTCATGTGATGTCCTATCACGTAATGTGCTGTTCACGCAATTTTGGGAGGGATCGTTTCCACGGTCGTTGGCGCATGGGGCTGTCTGCTTTTATGAGGTGTAGAACATTGTAAAAGAGCAACTTTCGAAATCGAATGATATATAATACATGACAAATGAGGGCGTCACGATTGGGAAGGATCGGGGTCTGATCCGTCGGGTGTGTATATCAAGCGAGAATTATTCAGCTACAAAAAATGTAAATTCGTCTTAAGAAAATATACTTCAGTCATGAAAAACTGGTTTATCCCACGATGCTTAGGTGTTTCGTTTGCATTGCTCGTTACAAGCTTGGCTTACGCGCAAGATGAGTACCAACAGGTGGTTGTTTCAACGAGCCAAGGCGACAAGGTGTTTTTGGAGGTGAACGCCCGGCACCTGCAACAATCCATCGACAGTTTGTTCTTCCGGATTGACCCTGAGAATTTTGAAAGCACCGATGCATGGTCCGATGTGCTCGAAAACGGGAACAATCCGGGAATGGACGTGAACTTCAGTGCTTACGATGCATACGGCATCACCGACTTGACTGCGGATGGTACGCTGACTGCGGACAGTTTGGTGTTGGGCAAGGACGCCTCGATTGCGGGTAGCTTGAGCGTGACAGGCATTGCGGGCTTTGGGGACGATTTGACGGTTTCTGGCTACGTGACCTTGAGCGATTCGTTGGAAGTGGTGCGTGCAACCTCAATCGGCGAGACACTCTATGTCACTGGGGTAACGACGCTGGGTGATAGCCTGCACGTCGCGGGCAAGGTGAACATGGCCCAGTTGCTGAATGTGGTTGGTGCTGCCACGTTTGGAAGCACCGTGTCTGTTTCGGGCGCCACGTCCCTTGGAAGCACATTGAGCGTGTCCGGCGTTGCCACCTTGAACGACAGCCTGATTGTTGGCGGTGGGGCAAGCATTGCCACCACCTTGCGTGCCGATAGCATCAGTGTCACTGACGTGATCAATGGCGAAGTGAGCAGCATCGGGAATCACGACACCGACGACCTGACGGAGGGCGATTCGAACTTGTATTTCACTTCCACTCGCGCGCGCTCTGCCGTCACTGAAGATTTGGATTCCCTCTACAATCTGGTGGGCGACCTCCGCACGGACATGGATTCGCTTCACGCGGGCACATGCACAACGCTTAACTACAATGGCTATGATTACGAGCTTGTGGAAATCGGCGGGGAGTGTTGGTTCGCTGAGAATTTGCAGACGACGCTTTATCAAGACGGAACGCCCTTGGCCACTCCCGATGTGAATTGTGGCTTCGGAGCAGAGGTGTGCTTCGGCGACAACGAAAACTTCGACGATGCGCACTACAGCGATTTCTATACTGATGGCCTTGCGTATACCTGGTTTGCGGTAGCCAATACGGAAAATGGAGGCCTCTGCCCTTCGGGCTATCGTGTCGCTTCTTCAGCCGACTGGGAGACGCTGCATGCCAATTACGACTACGATTCGTCGTTGGGTTGGGATTTGGTCGCGACGCCTGAACCGGGTTTGAACACCGATGGATTCAATGCGACGCTGAGCGGTTACGTGGTTGAGGACCCCAATTTCTCCTGGGATCCCGATGCTGTGTATTATGGAGATGGAGCCGCGAAGAATCTCGAATTTGGCGAATCCGGCGGATGGTGGACGTTGGCCCAAATCAATGCCACCGAGGCCAGTGCCCACCGTGTGACGAAAGCAGGAGCGACGGCGACCTGGGCTGCTGAGACCTTTGACAAGTTCACGGGTTTTGGTGTGCGCTGCGTACTCGGAACGGAAACGCTGGTGTCGAACATGGCCTCAGACACCTTGACGGCGAACCACGTCGGTGTGATGTCAGACAGCCTCTACGTCGGTGGGAACGCTAACCTGGTGGGCGACGTGAACATCGGTTCGAGCCTGATGGTCAATGACACGAACATTTTGGCCATCATTGCCAGCTTGCAGGCCCAAATCGACGCCCTCTCCGGCGGCGCTGCAGCCACCACGCCCTGCGCGGACGCAACCACCTACACGTACCACGAGGTGACGTACAACTTGGTGGAATTGGGCGGTGATTGTTGGTTCGCCGATGATCTTGCAACGGAAAACCTGAACACGGGTCGGTCAGT
>CBFHPD010000221.1:0-10991 GCA_965657495.1 uncultured Flavobacteriales bacterium | reverse complement strand
GTGAAGGGCCCCGAAATGCCCGGTCCACTCAGGAACAAGCCGAATGCGTCGTTGACTGAGCCACAAACGAATTCGTTGTATTCATCCGAGCCGAACACAAAGTCCAAGTCGAGGTTCGCGCGGTTCGCCACAAAATCAAATTCCAAGATGGCCGCATCGTTCATATTGAAGGTAGAAAGGGCCGTCAGGTCAACATCACCTATTCCGAAGTTGCCGCCTCCTGTAGTTGAGCCGCCCAGATCGTTGGGGCCTACTGCATTTTCGCAAGAACCGGTCGCCATCATGAAGCCTGAAGCAATTCCGATGCCCGATTGGTTGGACTGAAACGTCGCAAATTGATCCAAATCCCCGGACCAAGTCAAATTCTCGGGCTCCACCGCTAACCAGCCGCCTACTGCTTGTGTCAATTCCTCCGTATTTCCGAAGTATTCCACCTCCAATCCGCTTTGGGCTGAAGCGCCTTTTGCTCCAAAAAGCGAGCAACCGACCAACGCGCAGAGCAAGAAATTGAATTTTGTAGCATCTTTCATTTCAGCAAATTACCAAAACATGTTGGATTCTCGCCCGTTGGACTCACCTAGGGAGAAGAAGCATATGCGGCTGTTGAAAGCGGGTATTGGGCATCCATTGTCCGAGTAAATTGAATCGAACGACCGTAGGCCTTTCCAACGGTGCCTTTAATTCCGTGACAGCCACCGCCTGCCATGCTTCGCTCGTTGCGCTGCAATCATAGGCGTTGGAAACCGAAACCTGGATGGTCGATGCCCCCGGTTGAGTGGGTATTTCGGTCAGATTTTCCCAGGCTGTCTCTTCGACCCCATCGATCCACCAAGTCACGTTCAACCCTTCAGTACCAGCGGCCAAAAAGCCGCCATTGGCCAAGGATATGACGTCCGGTTCAGCGGGCACCGGATAGACCGTAAAAGCCGTTTCCGAAGCGGCTGTGCATCCGCCGAGCCCCACTGTGTAGGCCAGCCAAATCGTCCCAGGCATCACCACCGAAGGGTCAAACAGGGTGCCGAAGACCCCGCCCCCCGACCATGTTTCCGTCGAATTCAAAATGAATCCGCACCGAAACGCCTTGGTCTTGATGATTTGGTCGCAGAAGTTGAATTCGATTCCACTCATATGGTAAGTGCCATCTACACCAACAAAGGCATCCACCAATTACAGCCGCCGAAGTTGACTTGAATGCAACAATGGGCTTACCCCCTTCCTCCTCGAGACCCAACAGCACTTGAGCTGGACGAGTTCACTAGCTGTCAATTCTTCCTTAACGAAATGCACACACGGATTGTGTCATGAAAATGTCGAAGATTTACCTTAACTTGCAGTCAACCACCAACTTAGCCAATCCATGTATTTGCATCCATCCGCCGGACATCGGGTGAAGCACGTTGCTTTGCTGTTGCTCACTGCCCTCCTTTTTTCGCCGGCCACTGCTTGGGCCCAAGCAGAATTGGCCTACCATGAAGGCCACCACCTCGAACACCACGTCATCCTCTCCGAAACCGCGCTGCAAGGGGACCGCATCACCTCCAGCGTAGCCTACACGGCTGGCACTACCGGCATCACTACACTGCCGGAGGGCTATTCCATCATCACGCGGCTTGATGGGGCAGGCAACGTGGTGTGGACGCGGGATTTCTCCGAGGGCGACTTCATGCGCATCACCGCCATGGAGCTCATTCCCAGCACCAACGGAGACAAGTTCGTCGCCGTGGGCCACACCCGGCTCTACACGACGAGCGGCCTCGAAGACCGGGCGATGATCGGCATTTTCGACGCCAACACCGGCGAATACCTCTCCGGCACTGCGCTTTCAGCAGGCACAACCGGCACCATCCAATCCCGCTACCTCGACATCGAGGTCTTTGAATCCGAAGGCGTTGAGTACATCGCGTGCGCCGGCTGGCACGGTGACGTACTGGCCATGGGAGGCGACCGGACGGGCTTGGTTTCTGTGCTGCCCGTCTCGAGTGGCCCGCTGAGTTTGGCCAGTGCGGATCACTACGAAACCACCTCCACGTTTCCGGCGGGTGCGGACGATTGGGACGCCGTAGGAGAGGTGCATTGGGATCCGGCGCACGGCCTGTTTTTGCTCGGAGGGGCCACTTTGAACGACAGCGCAAGCCCGAAGAAATCCGTGGCCGTTGCGCTGATGCAGCTCGACGGTACGGTGGAATGGACCACCCTGCTTTTTGACACCATGGCCCCGATGGTGGCCGGCAACGCGACCGTAGGTGCCGACTTGCACATGTCGGAGAGTGGGCTGCTGGTGGTGGCCTGCAACCACATGCACGCGTCCTGCTTCTCCATCAGTGCGTTGGACCCTGCGACCGGTGAGTTGATGGGGGATGAACGGATTGCGCCGCCCACTGCGGGATTTGGCACGGGCACCATGCTGCGGGCCTTCGACATCGAACCCATGGGCAACGACCAACTGCTCATCGGGGGCTACATGAAGGACGCCAACTGGATGAACGGCACCACGCCGGAGGCTGGCAACATTCCGTTTCATGCCGTGGTCGAGGTCGGTGAAGCTGGGCTGAATCCGGTGCTGTTCCGGGCCCACACTTCGCCGTCGGACCTCGCGGGCGAGGAGGTGAACGCCTGGGCCTTCGCTCCGTTCCCCGATGACCACTGGCAGCCGTATTTCTACCACCCGGACATGATGTCGCTGGATCCGACCACGGATTTGGTCCTTGTGGGATACCGCGATACGTGGATGCCGACGCTGCTCGATTTCACGGTGGTACCTACGGATTTGGCCGGCACTGCAGGGGCATGCCAAACCGTATCCTTCACCCCCGACTTCATCGGCCCCGCTTTCGACCAAGTCGCCGGCCCGACCATCGCTTCCGCCAACCACGGCGAATGGACGCCCTTCCTCGAGTCGCCCTTGGACACCCTCGAAGACGTCACCTGCGGCAACACGTACACCCCGCCGTGCAACCTGCCCACCAGCGTGGCCAAGACGGAAGACTGCCTCGACGTCACGGTGGAAGCCCTCGGCGGCCTCACGCCCCCGATGGACGTCACTTACACCTGGGACTTCGGTGATGGCACCCCGATCGTGTCCGGCACCAACCTGAACACGCCGCCCACCCATACCTATGCGGCAGCGGGAACGTACACGGTCAACCTGACCACGGAGTGCGACTTCGACCCCGCCTCCACCACGGCACTCGCCCCGGTCACTGTGACCGCAACCGACTGTAGCGGTTCTGAAGCGTGCACCTTGCCTTCAGGCATCGGCCTGACGGTCCGCACCTCGACGGGCATTGGCATGTGTGGCCCCCGCATGCACCAAATCGCCGTGCTGTTCGATGCCGCGCTTTGGGGGTTGGACGAGGCCACGTTCGGAGCCGCCTTGATCCTGCCCAATGGCACGGAACAAACCTTGTTCGACCAAACCGCCGGCATCCCGAAGACCCCCTTCGCCTTCCTCCACTGCCGCTCGAACGTCTTCACCAAGCACCGGTATTGCCTCAAGATCTGCTGCCTCGAGGACCCAACGGTTAGCGTGACCTCGTGCGCCACCGCCAGTACGAGCCCGATGTGGAGTGCCGCCGGACTCGACCCGCTCGCCGACATGGGCTGGTTCATGAACCAAATCGCCCCACCAACGTTCAACGCCGCCACCTGTGCGGCTGAGTTTTCGGCCCTTCCCGTGAACGTCTTGGCGCCGACAAATGCCTTTTTGTTCAATGCGCCGCATTTTGTCGAGGGCTGGAGCCGTGAGCAGGCCCTCGATGCGCTGGCCGAAGCGGAAGATTTGACACCCTTTACCGTTTCGCCGGAAGCTCTTGGATTTGGCGACAACCACTGGGGAGGTATGGCGTTCACCACGGATCAATCGCCCACCGGGGAAACCAAAACCGAAGGCAGCGGCCAAACCACAGTCCACCTCATCGCATTGGAGGAAACCGCTGAAGGCGGCATGGCTTTCAACGCATCGGACTTGGCCGACCTCATCGCCGAGGAAGCCGGCGCTCCACGCGACGTGCTGTACCTCTTCGATGCGTGGGTCACCGGCTTGGCCGTGCCCGGCCGAGGCACCAGCTTCCCAACCGAGGAGTGGTTCCCAACGGAGGAATGGTTCCCCACCGAGGAATGGTTTCCGACGGAAGAGTGGTTCCCCACCGAAGAGTGGATCCCGACCGTCATTGGAGCGCGTACCGACGGAGCAAGCTTGACCTTTGAGCAGGCTAGCAACGCTTACCAAGACGCCATGGTGGGCCTTACCCTGGACCACATCAGCATGACCATCCCCGATTTAACGGGGTACCAAGACGCGATGGTCGGCATGGAGAGCGCCTACCAAGATTCCATGGTCGGCCAAGCGAATTCCTACCAAGACGCGATGGTCGGCCTGACGTCCACCGTTTTCACCCCCTACGTCGCCCGCTTCAATGCGAACGGGGTGCTCCACCGTGCCACGCTCCCCCTGAACAACGATGGGGCGATTCCGATTGCTCAAAACGGCGCGAGCTGCCCTGCTACCGGGCGCTACCTCAACGTTGTGCAATTCGGCTTGGCTTCCAGCCCAACTGAAGGTTTCGGGGCCGAGGCTTTCGCCCCAGAAGCGGATGTGAGCGACCTGTTCGAGTGGGTACACGCCGGGTACACCACAGGCCTGCTCATTGACCGCGACTGCGCGGAGGTCTCTTGGACGCTTTTCGACGATTACGGCGATGGCGTTGGGCAGTGGAGCCTGACGGACGAAGCTGGAAATGCGGTGGCGTCCGGAAACATGGGAGATGGATTCAATGTCGGCACCTCCGAAGCCACGTTCACCGCCTGCCTCAATCCGGGATGCTACACGTTCACGATCACTACCGGCTACTACGCAGAGCTCGACAATTCCGGTGTGGCTATCGCAGATGAGGATGGCAATGTGCTAGCCGAATGGCCGCAAGGCACCATGGCAAACGAGGCCACGCAATCCCTGGAATTCTGCATGGAAGCGCCGGCTGAAGCAGAAGCAACGGAGCCCCTCGGAACGGACTGCGATGCCTTGTTCTCGCATGACGGACTGGCATACGGCCCCCTGCCCTATGCCGCACCAGGCACCTCGATTGCATCTGAAGATGGCATTCAATTTGGCTTTGAAGTCTTCAACGATGGGGCAGGCAACCTCTACAACACCGCCGCTGTGGACAATGCGCTTACCACGGCCGGCAGCGGGCAAGTGCTCACTACGTCCAACATCCTGGCGACGTATGATTTGTCCGCGTTCCCCAACGTTCAAGAAGTGAGCTTCGTCTTCTTTGACGGCGCGGGCGTTGAAAACCTGCGCGTCAACGGCATTACCCGCCACATCGGCGAGTTGGAGAGCATGCCCACAACCGTCGCCGCTGGTGTCACGATGGCTGTGACGACCACGTCGCATGTAGGTTACCAAACAGGAACCGTCACCTTGACTGGGAACGTCCAGCTGCTCGAGGTCGGGGGACAGCAATTTTACCTCGACCACGTTTGCGTCAAGCACGACGGTACCGTGTTGCCCACCGGCGGATCCAACAGCAGCACGTGCGCGAACGAATGTACCCATGGCTCGGATTTCGAAGACCTGTCGGCAACCGACTCCTACGGCGATGCGACGGATGGTGCCACGGTCGCAGTCGCCCCCGGGGGCTTCGCGCTGGCAAGCGGCGACCTCGACATCTACGCCGAGGAACTGCCAAATCCCAGCGGAACGCCGACGTACAAGTACCTCAAGGGCATCCCGGCGCTGGCAAGCTTTGGCACCGGCATGGTGTTGGAAACGAACAACATCGTCGCAGCATTCGACGTGGAGTCCAGCGTGCCCCAAACCGATACGGTTTGCGTGGCGTTCCGGAACGAAGGCGGACACGCTTATTTCCGGGTCAACGGCGTGGACTACCTCACCACTGCGTTCGTAGACGACTTGATGTCCCTCAACGCCGCCTCCCCCCTCGGCGGCGTATACGTGTCCGTCTCCGGAACACCTGAATTCAGCGCAAACGGCACCCTCATCGCCTTCAACGGCCTCATCACCCTGTACGGCGACGTGGACGAGTTCGCGCTAGGCGGACAGGAATTCTTCATCGACGACGTGTGCATCGCTGCCATGGGTGCGCCGGCGACGCTTGCCGAGTGGGTGGAAGAGACAGGCACCGACGAGCTCGCTAATGCGTTCACGGTGAACACCATGCAGCTGGACAGCTCGTGTTGGATGCAGGTGGATGTGACGGCCTTGGCCATGGACTTGCCCGCGGGCACGATGTGGTCCGTGGGGCCGACGGATGCGACCGCTTTGTTTTCGGGCGCGGTGAGCACGCAGGTGGTGGACATCGCCAATTTGCAAGGCCAAACCCTGTCCCTCACCCTCACCGATGGCGACTTCTCCATCCTCGTCCCCGGCATCGACATCGTCGTTCCGGGCTGCGGCGGCGGCGGCATTGTCCTCGATCCCCCCTGCGACCTCGAAGCGACCATCATTGCACTCGAAATGGAATGCGGCGTGTACCACATCATTGCACCGGGCGTGACCGAGGGCACTGAGGTCAGCTGGACCCTCGACGGCTCGGCCTTCACCCCTGCCACGGGCGACCTGTCGTGGACCGTGGGACTTGAAGCGGGCATGCACGTCCTGTGCTTGACCTTGCAGGACCCGGAAGATCCGGAATGCATGGACGAAATGTGCCACGTCATCGTGGTGCCCGACTGCGAGCCCAGCGACTGTGCTTATGCGTTCACGCACGAGTTGATGGCGCCCGGGGCGGTGTCGTCCAGCGCGACGTACGTGGAGGATTACATCGTAATGCATTTGGCCCCGCACGATGCAGGAAGCGGCCCCATGCTCGGCAATGCGCACATCAGCCTGGCCATCCCCGGCATCGGCAGCAACCAGGTGCTCACGCTTTCGAACGTCAATGCGGACTACAACCTGTCCGCCCTCACCGGCGTGACCAGCGTGACCTTTGAATACTTTGACGGTGCCGGCATCGAGAACCTGATGGTCAACGGCGACTTCCTCATCGATCAATTTGCTGCGCTTGCAGGAACCACCTTCTCACTGGGCGGCGTGGACGTCTACATCGATGCGCACAGCGGGTCGGGCTACGACTATGGTACCGTGACCCTGACCGGCGCGGTCCAGTTCTTCGCGGTCGGTGGCCAGCAGTTCTACGTGGACGAGGTGTGCGTCGATGCCACGGGGCACCTGTGCGAGGCGGACACCGATGGCGACGGCGTGTGCGATGCGGACGAAATCCCGGGCTGCACAAATGACCAAGCGGACAACTTCAATCCCGCTGCAACGGACGACGACGGCACCTGCACCTACGCGGCTGCATCCTGCCCGAGCGACCTGACGGGTGATGGGACCATCGGCATCAGCGACTTGTTGATGTTGTTGAGTGAATTCGGAGAGGACTGCGCGCAGTAACCTTTGGTTGCAATGACCGGAAACGGGGAGCCACTCGTGTTCCCCGTTTTTTTTTCGCTTTTCCATGGAGCCAAACACACATTACAAGTAACTTGAAAGAATGAATACGTTCCATTCATTGCCGATGCTCGCATGCGTCTTGCTTTTGCCATGCGCTGCTGTTTATGGGCAAGAAATTGTCTTCAGTAACTCCACGCATGAAATTTGCTCGGGAATCCTCGTGGACTCGGGCTACTCCGCGAGCGATTACGCTTCGGGCGAAGATGCCACGATGCACTTGTGTACGGATGAGGCCGAGGGGTACCTCGTGCTCGACCCGCTTGCCGTGAGTCTGGGACTTGGCGACACCTTGCGGGTTTACGACGGGAGCGCTGCAGAAGGCGCACCGATGTGGACGTGGACGTCCAATCCGGGGGATGCGATGTTGAGTCCCATCCAATCCAGTGTTCCGGGCGGTTGCCTAACCTTGCATTTCACCTCCGATGCTTCAGACCAAGGGAATTTTGTGTTTGAGCTATCGTGCACGGAGGAATGCGATGTGGCGAACGCATCGGTCTCCTTTGAAGATGGGAACCAGGGGTGTCAGGGCGCGGATTTCCTCGCGGCGGCGAATGTCATGGTCCCGGATGGCGTGACTTGGGAGGTCACCGGGTGGCTGATCGATGGGGTGGTCCAAGAAGAGCAGGCAAGTCCCATCGCTGTGCTGCAATTTGACTCGGCGGGCGTGCATGAATTGGGGGTGCAGCTGATGCTGGGTGGGGAGGTGACGTGCACCCAGACTGTGGCGTTTCCTGATTTGGTCCAAATCGCACCCGCCCCCATCTTGAGCCCCTCCACCCTCGCCCCAGCCACCTGCCCCGGCATCCCATTTGAACTCACGGCCGAATTGACACCGGGCACCTATCCAGGGGCCTTCCAACCCTACGTCGACGAGCTGACCCAAGTTCCAGACGATCAGTCGCAATGTTTGAACAATGAACTGACGTTGGCCAGCAGCACCGGCTTCATCATCACCGATGCGGCTGCGGAAATCAACGCGGTTCCGATCGCCTTCGAACACAGCTTCATGGGCGACCTGACCATCTCGCTGCAATGCCCCAATGGCCAGTCCATGACCCTGCACGAACAAGGCGGTGGCGGCACGTTCCTGGGCGAACCCGTGGACAACGACGCACAACCGTTCACCCCCGGCGCGGCGTACGATTACGCTTGGTCGCCGAGCGCCACGAATGGCACCTGGGCCGAAAATGCGGGTGGCACGCTTTCACCGGGCACGTATGAAGCCACGGGCAACTGGAGCAATTTGAACGGCTGCCCTGTGGACGGCACGTGGACCCTTGAAATTTGTGACAGTTGGGGATCCGACAACGGGTTTCTGTTCGGTTGGGGAGTGACTTTTGAAGAGGCGGCGATGGAATTGATTGACAGTAATTCCCCGGTTCTCGACACGACTTGCAGCGGGTTGTATTGGACGGATTCAGATGACATCACCTTTTGTCCAGGATCGAGTTTAACACTCGCCGACACCGAGGTTTTTTCGCTGACGGTTTGGGACAGCTGGGGATGCACTTGGTCGGAGGAGGTGGTCTTTACAGTCCAACCCCCTGGTTGTACTGACCCATTCGCACTCAATTTCAACCCAGACGCCTCCTGCAATGACGGAACCTGCTACTATAACCCCGCGTTTTGTGATTACATCAACGACCCGGAGTGGCTCAGTTCAGACTTTGGCTTGTACCCTTCCTACTCCACGAACTTGGTTCAAGGGGACTATGAATGCTTCCAATGGACGCTTCACCCCCCGGACTCATTGATCGACCAAAACAACCAAGTGAATTTACCTTTAACACGTTATGGCGTCACAGTAACACATGAAGTTGACGGCTTGGAAACGAACTGGTCCAATTTGGTTTTGTACCCGGGAGAAAACATGCCCGCATGCCTGCATTGGGCAGGCACACCTCAATCGACAGGATCTTTCGAAGTGCAAGTCCATTTGCAACCATACTACACGGTTTTTGGCCTCGAATTTCTTGCCCCCGCCTTTGTTTACACCCAACAAATCATCGTCTCGGGATCGGGTAGCATTCAGCCCGGCTGCACGTATGATGCCGCCATCAATTTCAACCCCGCCGCGAACGATGACGACGGGAGCTGCCTGTTTACCGGCGATTCCAGCTGCGCCATGGACGGCAACCTCGATGGCTGGGTCAATACCTCGGACCTCCTGCTGCTGCTGGGCGAATTCGGATACAATTGCGAGTGAAGCGGGGCACCCGATTGCCCGTTGCATCCAGAGGAAAGCCCCGCCCCCTCGCAGCACCTCAATCCATCACGCAGCGAACGGCATACCCGTGCTCGGGCGACGCCGCGTACCGGCCCACCGCCCCAAAGCCCTCGTACAATTCACGGCTCCACGCTCCGCCTTCCGCCTCTGAAGCGGTCCACCAATAACCGCCGTTGCCGCCGTCCAAAAAGGCCCCGGCGAACCGACCTCCCGTCGGAAGCCCAGCGAAGCCCGAAGCATTGGACCCGTTCCACGCTGGTGAATTGATGGCCGACGATTTCAAGGCGAGTCCCTCGTCGTTCCCGCGGAACCCCTCTGCGTCCAGTTCCAATTCCGACATGCCCAAATGCGCCTCCATGGACTGCCATTCGGCGTCCGTTGAAACGTGGAAGCCCGTCGGACACAAGCCGCGGCCATCCATCACCGCCCACCAATTGTACAACCGCCCCCATGACACGCCATTGGCAAGTTCATCACCATAAAACGCCTGCGCTCCAGCGTCCGTGACCCCCCAGGCCAAACTGTCCAGGTCGCTTTGCAGGGCATCCCCATTCGCATATGCCGCGGTGCGCAGGTTTTCGCTGAACCAACATTGGGAACCAATGGTCACCAAATCATACGCATAGCCGTTGAAGAACAACGCGTCGAGCCCGTCGCAAGCGTCGGGGCCGTAGGCACACGTGCCGTTGTCGTAATCGGCGGCTGGCGTGTAGTTTTGGGCACTTGGATCGGTGCACCCACCGTCGCTGCACGTGGATCCGAAGTCGCCCAAGACGACCAACAAATCCGCCACCTCCACCACGCCATTGCCGTCGAGGTCCGATTGGCAGTAAGACGCCACGCATTGGCCCAAACTCACATTCCAAACCGTTCCCGGGGCACAGAAATCTCCTTCCTCCATGGCTGTCAGCAGGTTTTGGTAATCCTCGTTGTCGCAGACCAAATTGCCATCCACATCCGACAGGCAATTGCCCGCGCAATCCACACCCGGGGCGGCAAACGCGCACGAACCATCGTCAGTGGTGGCCTCCGGATCGAAATTGCACGCAGCCTCATAGGTGCAACCCGCCGATTCGAGGTCATCGCAAATGCCGTTTTCGTTCTCATCCCCCGAGTCGATGAAGCCGGTGCCTTCGGTAGCCCCCGAGCAGTAATCTCATCCTTGCGCAAAGACTCACGAGCCATCGGAATCCGTGGCCTCCGCTTTGAAATTGCACGCCTCCTCGTCCGTGCACCCCGGAACTTCTAAACCATCGCACACGCCGTCGTCATCGGTGTCGTTGTTGA
>CBFHPD010000220.1:0-11310 GCA_965657495.1 uncultured Flavobacteriales bacterium | reverse complement strand
CAGAGCTGACCCAACTTCTACGGCAAAGTCGCTTTTCGGCCTAGATCGAATGATACGAAATGAGGAGGTGGGCTCAACAGGTCCGGTCTTGTTTTGGCACACCGGTGGAATCCGTTCTCTTTGGGGCTGAAGTTCGGAGATGTGAATCTGGAACTAAAATGGATGGATGTCCGTAAACAACATCATGGTTGTCAATTTTACCCCAACTGGAATGGTGCCGACGAAGCAAACAGCTCCCTCCGTGCCGCTACAGGCTCATGAAATTATTGAGCAAGTGCACGCAGCGCACGAGGTGGGCATTACCATGGTGCACCTTCATGCCAGAAACGCGGATGCGACCCCGTCCTCTAAGGTAGACGATTATGCTCCCATTGTGGAGGGCATACGAGCGCACTGTCCTGATTTGGTTATTTGCACATCGTTAAGCGGAAGGAATGTGGTTGATCCGGTGCTCCGTTCGGAAGTATTGAGTTTGAAACCGTACTTGGCCTCACTAACCCTTTCTTCGTTGAACTTCTTTTTCCCAAGCTTCTTCGAACGCGCCGGATACCATCCGGCAACTTGCGGCCAACATCCGTGAGGCTGGAGCGAAACCCGAGCTCTAAGTTTTCGATCTTGGAATGATGAATTACCTCCACTACCAGCAGCGTAAAGGGCTTGATGAAGCGCCCTTTTACAACAACATTCTATTGGGAAACATTGCTGGGGCACAGTTAAACCCAACGGCGGTAGGGGCTTTACTACAAGAAGCACCGGAGGATAGCCACATGGCATTGGCGGGAATTGGGCAAACGCAGTTCGATAGCCATATGATGGCTTTATCCTTGAATTTAGGTGTTCGCATAGGGTTGGAGGACAACACCTGGTTTGACCGTGATCGAAAGCGACCAGCTACGAATTTGACCTTATTGAAACGGCTGCATACGCTGATGGAATTGAGCGAACGCAAACTTTGCACGGCCAAAGAGTTTGGAGAAATGAGATTCTACAATTCGCATCGCAATTTGAAATGAAAACTATACGATTCAATGCATTGGGTTTCTGCCCGCGCACGACGGGCGTACTCTTGGACCTGCTCGCTCAATGTGAGGGGGTGTCGATGGCCGAGTTGCACATTCGCTTTGTGTTGAATTTGCCACTTCCAGCGTTGGATTCCAATTCGATGTTGTTCCTGGATCGTCTGGGAGGCTATATGTTTTTGCCGCACACGCAGGCGACTCGAGAAACGTTTGAATGGAGGACGGTCATTGCTGTAAAAAGTGGCCGCGTACCCGAGGCTTTTGAGCGGGACTTGGAACACATTCCTGGTTTTTCATTGAATTGGGTTGAGTCGGTTATCCACCCTTCGGCGGTTATTGCTGAGTCGGTGAACATCGGTCCTGCTACTTGGATCCATCCAAATGTGACGGTATCCTTTGGAAGCCGCATTGGCGCTGGTGTCTCGATTTCGCGCAATTGCAGCATCGGTCACCACTGCATCATTGAGAATCTGGCACAGATCAATCCTGGGGCGCACCTTTCGTCTGATACCGTCGTAAAGTCGCTCGCGACCGTCGGTATCGGAGCAAGCACCCGACAAGGAGTTGTAATCGGAGCAGGCGCTTTCGTAGGAGCAGGCGCCGCTGTCATAGCTGACGTTCCTCCGGGGGTACTTGTCGTCGGGGTCCCTGCGAAAATCAAGTCGTAAGCTCAACGCATGCAAGCAAAAATTTATCCGGTAACCCGGCCTTTTCTGCCCCCTTTAGAGGATTACAAATCTCAGGTGGACGCCATATTCGCCTCAGGATGGCTTACCAACGATGGTTCCTGCGTCAATGCTTTAGAGGAGAAACTCCAATCCAAATTGGCTTTGCCAAAGGTCAACTTGGTGTCAAGCGGAACGATTGCGTTGCATTTGGCCATTCGGGCGTTGGATTTATCCGGAGAAATCCTCACGTCAGCCTTCTCTTACATTGCCACGACAAGCAGCATCCACTGGAGCGGATGCGAGCCTGTTTTTGTGGACATTGAGTCTGACGGGTACAACATTGACCTGGAGGACCTGGAGCGCAAGATCACGCCGCGCACTTCGGCAATTCTTGCCACCCACTGCTTCGGAGTTCCTTGCGACGTGGCGGGTATCCAGCGCATTGCGGAACACCACGGGTTGAAGGTGATTTACGACGGGGCGCATGCGTTTGGCACCGTGGTCAACGGGCAAAGTGTGTTCCATTGGGGAGATGTTAGCACGTGCAGTTTCCATGCCACCAAGCTGTTCCACTCGGTGGAGGGAGGTATGGTGGTTGCGAGGTCTGCAGAGGTTGCAGAACGAGTACGGCGGTTGCGCAACTTTGGACACAACGGGGAGGAAAAGTTCTCGGAATTTGGCACGAATGGAAAGAACAGTGAGCTGCATGCAGCAATGGGTTTGAGTATTTTACCCCATGTTGACGAAATCTTGGAACAGCGTCGAATGCAAGCTGAAACCTACCAAGAAGTTTTTTTCAAAGCGCCTTTGCGACTGCCTCCGGTCAACAATCCGACATGGAATTGCGCTTACTTCCCAATTGTTTTTGAGAGCGAACAACGCTGTATTGCGGTGAAGACGGAACTTGCAGAGCGAGGAATACTTACTCGCAGGTACTTTTACCCCAGCCTCAATCGCATCGCTACCGACAGTCCCGAATCTTGTCCTCGCGCCGAGTCCCTCTCTGAGCGGATTTTGTGCTTACCCATGTTTCACGAGTTGACGCAAAAGGAAACGGTAACCATCGGGCGGCTAATCGTGTCTTTGTGCTCGACATCATCTGCGGCGCAATGAGACTTCAAACGTTAAGCCTCAGATTGCTGTCTCGCCTGTTTCGAATAGAGGCGAAATATCGGCTGCACCGCCCTGCAGGCGCCTCCGTCTTCGCGAAAGTAAAGGATCGACTCGCCAGCTTGATGCAGCGGTTTATCTCTTGGCTTATGCTGGTCCACCGAGACATGGAATGGACCGAAGACCTGCGTACCCTGGTGTTTATGGGGACTTACAATGGTGAGCCTTGGATTGAAGAAGCGGTGCTCAGCTTGCAGGCCATGGAATTCACGAACTGGCACTTACTGATTGTAGACGATGGCTCAGATGATGATACTCCGGCCTTGGTTCGCCGCCTGGCAAAGCAACATCCAGATCAAATCACTGCGGTATGCCTCGATTTGAATTCCCATCCTGTTTCGATTGTCAACCCGGCTCTCGATTGGTTCTTGGAGCGGCCCGAGTTCGAGGCCTTCTGCATCTTGGATCAGGATGACATCGCTTTGCCGGGCATGATTTCAGAAAGCCTCAGGCTGATGAACCCGCGTGTTGAGGTGGTTCGATTCAAGGCCACTCGATTCAATGCCGATTTGACTCAGCCCATCTTCACCTATGCGGCGTATTCGCAATTGTTAATCCGGCGTGCCATCATCGAGCGGGTCGGGAAACGTATTGATCGTGGGCAAAGTATGCCGACAGATTCAGATTATTTGGAGCGCATCGAACGCGATGCTGTGCAACACGGGCAACTCGTTGTGCTCACTCATCATGTTTGTCAACACATGCGGGTCACCGGCGCTAACCGCTCTTTGAGCAACGGCAGCAAGCGGGCCCGTAGACTTCAACAATGGATAACCAACGCGTCATGAGAATCTTGATTACAAGTTGTGGGAAGCGGGATTACTTGGTGAAATGGTTTGTCCTTGCAGCCGGTCCTAAGGGTACGGTGCATGTGGGCAACAGCCATGCGAGCAGTCCATGTTTTGCCTTGGACGTTCCTCACGTCGTGACACCGCTTGTAGCTTCGCCTGCCTACATACCCTTCCTTCTAGACTATTGCCGTAATCACCACATCGATTTGGTGTGTCCTCTGTTTGATGAAGACGTATACTGCCTGGCAGTGCACGGCGATCAATTCCGTGAGCAGGGGACGCTGGTATTGGGGCCCAAGCGGGAATTCGCGCGCTTGGCGATTGACAAGTGGGCTGCGCACCAGTGGCTCACTGCACGTGGCATCGGGACACCGTTCACGGCTCTTGACTTGGAGGTGGTGCGGTCGGGATTGGACCGAGAGGAGATTTTGTTCCCGCTCATGGTGAAGCCTCGTTACGGTATGGGGTCCATTGACGTGCACTCCGTTCATAACTGGGATGAGTTGATTCAGACGTTCAGTTTTTTGACTCAACGTTGCCATTCGCCGAGTGGCCTCACGGACAAATTTGGGGCGCTTGGTGGAGGGAATGTGCTCGTGCAGAAGCGGCTTGTTGGGGATGAATTTGGGGTGGACGTGCTGAATGACCTCAAGGGAAAACCGGTGGCCGTCGTTCCGAAGCGAAAGCTATCGATGAGTGCAGGGGAGACTTGGGCGGCTGCAACGGTCCGTTCAACAGACTTATACCTCCTAGGTATGGAACTGGGAGAGGCGTTGGGGCACACGGGTAATTTGGACTGCGATGTTTTTGTTGTGGACGGCGTCCCGGTGGTACTTGAGTTCAACGTGCGCTTCGGAGGGGGCTACCCGTTCTCGCATTTTAGCGGCGTGGACTTTCCGCGGTGCATTGCTGCGTGGCTGGACCGCACCCCAATCGATCCCCGTTGGCTGACCTATACTGAAGGGGTCTCGGCAGTGAAATCATTGAGCGTCCGTGCTCTCTAAATCGATTGAAAGAGCCCTTGCATCGCAGTTTGAAGGCGCCCGACTTTGCAGCAAAATATGCTTTGATGCGCGATAGATGTGGCAGTAGCCGAACAGATAGCAATTGAATGGAATGCCGGTTTTCGTTGGGACGGTGAGTCATATGAGGGTATAGGTTCGTGGAATCTGGACAACACTGTAGGGTTGCGTTTGGAATTGAACCAGTAGAGAATAAGGAGGCAATCATCGACTTATGAACCGCCACTAGGCCTGTGCATGCCACTCCCAAAAACCGCCTTCATTTGGCACAACAATGGGAACAACAACCATTTAAAAGGCGCTGAAGTGCGGCAGCGCGCCAGCGATGCGGCCTTTCGAGCGGATCCCCGCGCCGCCTCAATATTCCACGCAACCACCCCTCACCGCGTGGCGCTTTTTTGCTTGGGTAACCAGCCTCCCCCGCCGGGGCATCTCTGACCAGTGGGAAGTAATCCCCGCCCGAACAATGAGATGGTCTCAACGAAGTGCCTTAATTGGGATCCGAAATGCGGTCTCGTTCCAAGTCCTCCCCCGAGCGTTGTAACCCAGCACCCTCGCCCCAGGAGCTGAACCATTGAACTTCAATGGTCGCTGAACCCGTGCACCTTGCGAGCTCAGAAAGGCCAGGTGTAGCTGATCCAGGGTAGAGGAATGACATTCATGTCCTCCTCGATCAGCATCATGAAGGCGTATTCCTGGAGGCGTTGCTTGTTCGGGCGCCATAACCGCAACCCCATTGAAGCCACCATGTTCACAGGGAAAAACTCCGGCTTGAAGAAGTAGTAGTTTTCTGTCATAAACCACGCGTGGTCTGCGACCTGAACGCACCCACTGATGTTGAGCATGGGGGAGTCGATTTCATCCGCGTTGTTGCTGTCGTCGGTGGTGCCACCTAGGTAACCTGCAGCAATGGTGAAATGATTGTTTTCATCCCCCTTCGTTACATTGACAAACGGAAAGACAATGCGGCCGCCAGACCATCCGATTTGGGCCAAGCCGCCCGCGGATGCATGAACCGTTTCCGAGAGCTGTGCGCTTGCCTTTACGGTCACACCCGCGCCCAGCAGGGAGGCGCTCAGGCCACCAATGGCGTTGTCCGACAGCCCATAGCTTACGTTCCCGATGCCGAGGATGCACAACGATCCATAGCCCTCGCCAGCGCGCAAACTTAGCGCAGAAGGCGCAAAGAAGTAACGGGTCGCCTGGAGGGCACGATTGTCATTGGTCATCCTATCAGAAAGCTCGATGTCCGTCCCGCTCACGCCTCCCTGCGTTCCTTCAGGAGCGTCCGCAATCTGAATGACTTGGACTTTGGGCACAATCAGCGTTCCCATGTCGGGGGTTTCCAAGGTGATTTCACGACCGTCATCTAAGGTGAGGTAGCCGCATCGGACCAAGCCAGACTCCAGGGTCAAGCATACGTAGCGTTCTCCTTCTTGAGCAAAAAGCCCAGTTGTGAGCAACGAGATCAGTAATAGAAAGGCAAGTCTATGAATCCTCAGGTTGTGCGCTCTCATGAAGCAAATATACTTGAAAATCAATATATAAGCACCATGGTTTGGCCCTATGCCGGTGCGCCAAAGACGAGCATTCCTATCCATGTAATTACCCTGTGAACCATAGCTGTGAAGTCATAACAAACGCAGCAATCGAACAATTAAGCCCTATGATGACGTCCTGTGTCCATCAATTCACCGAAAGCGATGGGTAAAGAAAGCGGGCCCACAAATCGAAACCCAGTTCGACTTGCAGCCCCGCTTCCAGATCATGACCGAATCAATTACTCAGGACACCCTTCGTCAATCGCTCCGTCGCAGTCATCATCAACGCCGTTTCCGCAAACCTCCGTGGCGCCCGGATGGACATTTGGATTAGAAGGAGCACAATCGCCGTAAGATGTCACCCAGCCTGAAGGAATGGTGCAGGATTGCTGTTCGCTGCTCAATGTGCCGTAGCCATCACCATCCGTGTCCTGGTAGATGGAGAACATGGCTCCTATTGCACCGTTGGTGTCGTCGCAATCGGAGAAGAGACCAACGCCGTCCCCATCCGTGTCTCGGAACTCGGTAGGATCGTTCGGGAACGCGTCACTGGAGTTGCACATCCCGTCATTGTCGTTATCTGTTCCATCCCCCAGGATCATGGCGAAGCTGTAGCTGGTTTCGGTTACGGGTGAATAGAACGATTTCGTGACCACTTGAGGGGTGGAACTTGTGGAACAGTCGGCGCATTGGTCGAGGTCTATATCGCCGCAGTCTGAACCGTTGTTCGGGGCGGGATCCATTGCGTCGGGTATGCCATCGCCGTCCGTGTCGAAATCATTCGAATCGCATTGGCCATCTCCGTCCAAATCCGTGCCGTCAGCAGCGGGGTTGAAGGTGCCCGAATTGCAATCGTTGCAGGTGTCTCCATCGCTGTCCACACAAACGAATTTGTTGTAGTCGTCCTGGTCGATAGCATTCATGGCTCCGTCCCCGTCAATGTCGTTGTCCCCGGAGTCGCACAGCCCATCGCCATCGAAGTCGGGTCCATCATTGGCGGGATTGAATGTTCCGCTGATGCAGTCATCGCAACCGTCCCCATCGGTATCCGCGCATTGGAAGGCAATCATGGGGTGCGAGTCGCTTGCATTTGCGCGTCCGTCACCGTCGATGTCGTTGTCCCCTGAGTCGCACAAGCCATCGCCATCGGTGTCGGTTCCATCATTTGAGGGGTCAAATGTTCCAGAAATGCAGTCATCGCAGCCATCAAAATCGGTGTCGCCGCAGATGAAGGGATTCAAATCGTTGGTATCCACAGAGGCTGGACGGCCATCGTTGTCTGAATCGTTGTCTCCTGTGTCGCATAGGCCGTCACCATCGGTGTCGGTGCCATCATTTGCCGGGTCATACGATCCTGAACTGCAATCGTCGCAGCCGTCAGCGTCGATGTCCGAACAAATAGTGGGGTCGAAGTCATTGGAGTCCAACATGTTCGGTGCTCCGTCGTTGTCTTGGTCGATTTCGCCCGCATCACACAGGCCGTCACCGTCGGTGTCCGTGCCATCATTCGCGGGGTCAAAGGTGCCGCTCACACAGTCGTCGCAGGTATCTTGATCAGCATCCTTGCAGATGTAAGGATTGAGCGGGGCCAAATCCTCTCCGTCCACCACACCATCGTTGTCATCGTCCGGATCCCCTTTGTCGCACAGGCCATCACCGTCGGTGTCCACGCCATCATTGTTCACGTCAAACGATCCGTTCGCACAATCGTTGCACCCATCGTTGTCTTCATCAGAACAGAACCCAACGAACTCCGGAATCGGAGTGGGGATGATGACCCGGAGGGTGCTATCCATTCCCATGTCAGCATAACACCCATTGACATCATGCAATTTGTATTCTTTGAAGATGGAACTGTTCGTGCGCACGCGCTTGATGTCGTTTAGCTCAAAGGCGCGGTCATACGGATTCAGCTGATCCTTGTAATCCACGACTTCCAAGGTGTAAGGCGCTCGTCCGCCCGTTGATTCCACTTGCAAAAAACCAGTCGAAGCCAATTCCCCTTCTGAGTAGCGTTCACCATACAGGCTGGTCATGACGAAGTCAGGTGGGTATTGGGTCGCAGGCTCAGCAATCCATTCAGTGTCTGCATCCGTGTTGTGGATGGCCGTTTGCGTAACCGTCCATGTCTCGTCGGAATACGTATCGATGTCCTGGGAGAATGGAATCCGCCAAAAGAATCCGCACATGCCCGTTTCGGGGTAAGCCGGCGTGCCTTGGCACAGGCTCTCTGCCAAATCAAATCCAGGAATTGCGACTCCCGGGAATCCATACGTGCACGTTTCGCACGTTGAACCCGGTTCCCAACACCCGCAATCGCCCCCACACTGTCCGGCCAAACCGAACGTAAAAACAGCCGCAGCACAGTTGCCCACGCAGCACAAACCGTTTACAATCCACTCCACGGCATACGCAATGCACCCACCGAGGTTGACGAAGAAATCACCGGCATCATCGGCGCAAATGAATTCAACTTGGAATGCTGGAATGAGCTGGAATCCTGTCAAACCGAAATTGATGTTCGCCGCGGTAACATCCAAGTAGGTGTCGTAAGTGTCCAGCCCTTTGTTCTGCATGTTGGGATTGGATACGATGAACGGCTCGGGCGTGACATGGAGTGAGTCCTGTTCGCAGGTTGTTGCCACTTCGAATTGGCCTTCTAAGGGCATTTCAACGGTGGTGCCTTCCGTCCAGGGGTCGGAGGAGTTCAACCGGTAGCTAACGGGTTCACTGAATTGCAGATTGACTTTGATCTCAGGGGTGTAAAGCGCCTCCAATTCATTCGTAATCGTGAAGTGCGTCTCCAAATCAATGATGTTGTACTCGGCATACAAATCGAAAGCATCCGATTCCGAAGTAGCGTACGAGGTGGTTTGGTTCGCGAAGGTGAGCGTCGAGGTAGGAGAATTCATGAAGTTCCACAGCGATACCCGGCCGTCATCATCGATGAGGTTGAACTGGCTGAGGTAGGCGTTGTCCTCCGTTTTTCTGAAATCAATCGCGGTTTGAACCGGACACACATAGGGATTCAGCGGAGGGAAAGGCCACGGGGGGCAACCGGCAAAGGTCAATACGTCTTCTGCCAAGTCCAGGAAATTCAAGGAAACGTCGAAGTAAGGTTCGGGGTTCAAGGTCCGGGCGAGCAGGGTGCCTGGCTGGGCTGCGGATGGGATTTGCTGCATCGTCTCGTCGGGATAGCGCATGACGAGGTTCAAGCCCAAGGGCCAGTCGATATCGACTTCGGGTGCCGTTGAAAACCACGGCTCGGAACTGAAAAACGGCAGGTTGTCGGCGACCACATCCCCTGCGATATCACCAATCATTTCAGTGATGAACGGAACGCGCAGTTTGCACAGCGCAAACCAGTAGTCCATGGGGTCTAACGGGCCAGCCTGCTGCAAACACGGATGGCGTTCCCAGCAGAGATTCGACGAATAGGTTTCATCTGTGCCGTCCTCATCGATGTCAATGTCGTAATAATAGTTGTTTTCCGCGGTGAAATTTGAAGCGTCCAAGCAAGTGCCGACAAGCGGAATTTGGTCCAATGGAGAGGGCAGGCTTACGCCGGCGATGCTGGAAAGTGCTGGAAGGCTGGGGTTTTGGACCAATCCCAAATCCCCGCTCAGGGTATCTCCACTGACATGCATCAAGGTCGAACGGTACTCCCGATCGAATTGGAAAAAAGTGTGGGGACCATTGCTCGGGTAGTTGCCAAATGGACCGAGGAACACTTGGGCGTCTGCAAATGCCCCGACTTCAAACGTGGTGATGATGTCCTTCTGAATTCCCGGATCCTGAACGGTGATGGCAGGCGCTTCTGTGAAGGAGGAATCGAGGCGGATGGTGATGATGTCGCCGCGATGGAAATCCGGAATTTCGACTTCCAAAGCGAGCGGATAATCAACCGACATCGTCCCTTGGTCCAATTGGTGCAGCATGTACAAGCTGCTGCCCACATTGAATCCCGCGTTGACATCCCAACCGACCAAGCCACAACACTCGATGTTGATACCGATAGGCCCCAAATCGAGGTCCAAGAATTCGAGGCTGAGTTGCCAATCAAAGACACTTGAGCCAGCGGACATGCCCATGGCTTCTGCAGCATCGTCCAAGCTGTAGGCAAGGTCCCAGTCGTAGTAAATGGTGGAATCGATCAGCGCGTTTCCAGCATTGAACATGCCGACGTCGTTCGCCTTCAAACGGAAGGAATATTCGGTAGTGCTCTGTCCGGTTACCCGTGTAATGATGAACAGTGCAAGGCATATAGTGAGGAACTTGTTCATCGCACGTAATCATTGATGATTAACTGCTCGAAGTAGTGATCGAGTTCCGGACGCATGCGGTCTTTGAACCTCACGGGATAGAAGCTCATCAGATTGATGTAGTGGAAACCGCCTTCCTGCCACCTGCCCAAAATCATTTCATGGCGCATCCAGGTCACTCCTTCATTCGTGTATTCCCAGACCAATTCCCTTCCCCTTCCATTCTGCTCAGCCCATTCCCAATTCTTTTGGTAGACGAACTTGAGTCGGTCATCGTTGTAGCTCCGTGATAACTTTCCTTCGGTATGGTAATCAATCATTTCGAAAGCATCACCGTACACCGGGGGAAGTTCTTCGAGGAGCTCATCCATCATGATGAAGCTCACACTGCGCGTGGCATCAAGGTATCCGGGCAATTTGCCAGAGGTGTTGAAAATGGGCACCACAGGCATCATCACCGGGAATTCAGTTTCGATGCGCTTGGCCTCTTCCGAGTGATCTGCGAAAGTCGGGGGGGCCGACATGTAGAAGACGGACTCGCCTTTCGGTTGGTCAGTGAGGTGCATGTAGGGCCTGCCCGATGGGGTGGTCATCACCTCATCTGCCGAGGCACCATAACCGGGCCGGGCACCTTGCGGTGCGGTTGAAGTGTTTGGCTTGCCACATGAAGTTGCGGGTACCCATATTTGGGACCAGCCGGTGGCGGTGAAGAATAAGAAACAAAAAGCCCAGCTTATGCATCGGGTTAAGTGGTTCATAACGAAAAGTTTGGTTCGATGTGAACATACGACTGAAAATGTATGATATCCAAATATCATTTTTCACATTTAAAAGATA
>CBFHPD010000219.1:0-1798 GCA_965657495.1 uncultured Flavobacteriales bacterium | reverse complement strand
AGGCCCATTCCTCGCATCCGGAGCGGTATGCCGTGGCCGACATGCGGCATTTTTCGGACGAGCTGCCCCACCTCATGGGGATGGATGTGGTCACGTGCTTGTTCACCAGTTTTGGTTACTTCGAAAGTGATGCGGACCAAATCAACACCCTCCAACACGTCCGGCGCGTCCTGCGTCCCGGCGGCACGTTCGTACTGGATTTCCTGAATGTTCCCGTCGTCCAAGCGCAATTGGTCCCCCATGAACGGGCTGAACGGCCCTTGCCCCACGGCGGCACGATGGCTTTCGAAATCCACCGGAGGATCGCGGGGGGCTGGATCGAAAAGAGCATTCAGTTCACCGACCAAAGCGGGCAACCGCGGCATGTGGTGGAGCGCGTTCAAGCCTTGGATGAAGAAGCCTTGACGTCGCTGCTCGAGCGCGCCGGATTTGAAGTGGAGCAACGATTTGGGAATTACGCACTGGGAGCACATGCGGACACCTCGAACCGCTGTATACTTGTCGCCTCATGATTGCAGCATCTTTGATCCTGATGGGGGTGGCCCTTGCGGGCGGGTTGGCGTACGAGTTGTTCGGCCGCTATTTGAACGGTCGCCTGCCGTTGGTGCTGGCCTTCGGAGGCGCCTACCTGATCGGCCTGATTTTCCTCCATTTGGTGCCCGAATCGTATGCGATGAGTCCGCACGTGGGGTGGTATGTCCTGCTCGGGTTCTTGATTCAAGTGGTGTTGGAGTGGATGTCGAAAGGGATCGAACACGGCCACGTGCACTTGCCCAAATCCAAGCACGCCGCCATGCCGTGGGGCATTTACTTCAGCTTGTGCCTCCACGCACTCATCGAGTCCATGCCCCTTACCGAATCCCACGGCCACGATCACGCCGGACACCACCACCACCACCACGTCCACGCCAGCGACCTGTGGGGAAGTGAGTTGAATGCACAGCTGTTGCTCGGATTGGGCCTGCACAAGTTTCCCGTAGCGCTGGTGCTCATGGGCATGTTGGCCGCGTTGAACATGACCCGCTGGCGGCGCTGGGGCTTGTTGGTGGGATTTGGGCTCATGCCATTTTTAGGGATGATGGCCTATGAAGGGCTCGTTCATTCGAACGCGTCTTGGTCTGCGCTCGTTCCTGAAGTCGCTGCGGGATTGCTCATTGGCATCCTCATCCACATCGCCACCACCATCTTGTTCGAGACCGGGGATGGGCACCGCTTCAACCAAGCAAAAATGGCCGCTGTGGTGCTGGGGCTGGGGTTAGCGGCTCTTTCACTTGGATAAGCACATTATTTCGACGAATTGAGAAACTTAATCGATTGAGGTGCGTATATGCGGGTGAAAAACATTTCCATGAAGCATTATCGCATCTACATCGATACCCTCAAATTCGAGCAGATTTACATGCACCGGCACCGCTTCAAACTCAACTCGTTTGAGTACTGTTTGAACTGAGCACGCTCAGGCGAACAGATCCGCGGCGATGCTCTGGGCCTGGGCCCAAGCACGATTGTCTTTCACCGACCACGCCTCCAAAGCCATAAAATGTTCTACCAGCCCTTCGGTCGGTAGGTTGCCCACCAAGTCATCCTTGGCCATGGGACATCCACCCACCCCCCGAATGGCTCCATCGAATCGACGGCAGCCCGCTCCATGGGCTGCCGTTGCTTTTTCCGACCATTCAAAGGGACTTGCGTGCAAGTGCGCCCCAAAGGTGGCCTCGGGCAGGGCGGGAATCAGCGCCTCAAACGCCGCAGCGATCTCGGCCGGCCGCGCCGTCCCCACGGTATCACTGAGGGAAAC
>CBFHPD010000218.1:0-2763 GCA_965657495.1 uncultured Flavobacteriales bacterium | reverse complement strand
GACTGCCACCGCGGTTCCCGAATCCCCGTGGTCCCCATGGCTCGTCGCAGCCTTGGGCATTCCGGTGTTCTTCGCTGGCCTGGCCCTCGGGATGCGTGGCCGCCGCAAGCGGAAAGCCGGAATCGATACCATGGAATTGGATTTGACAGATTTGGAGTTGTCGCCCGCCATGGCCGCCTTGCTGGCCTTTCCCAAACGGACCATTACCATCGCCGAATTTGACGCCTTGATTACCGGATCCCGGGAAGAGGGCCCCGAGGCCATCCGTTCCCGCCGGGCACGGTTGTTCAAGGAATTGAATGACGAGGCGGTGGCGCTGTTCGGTTATGCGCTCCTCGACCGCCGGCGCGATCCGCAGGACTCGCGGAGCTACGTGTACGAGGTGCGGCCCCTCCCGCGCTGGGTTCGGCGAGATCCGCACGCATGAGGGGGCGCCACTCGCCCGGCTTCGCATTAACTTGCAGGGCATGAACGCGAACGAATACCTGCAAGCGAACCGCGACCGGTTCTTGGAAGAATTGTTTGACCTGTTGCGCATTCCGTCGATTTCGGCGGATCCGGCGTATGCCGGCGATGTGGAGCGGTGCGCCGCGGCGGTGGCGGACCACTTGAAGCAGGCGGGGGCGACCGGCGTGGAGATCATTCCGACGGAGGGGTACCCGGTGGTGTACGGGGAGTGCATGGTGGATCCGGCTGCGCCTACGGTTTTGGTCTACGGACACTACGACGTGCAGCCCGCCGACCCGCTCGAACTGTGGGACAGCCCGGCGTTCGAACCGGTCATCAAGCGGACGGAACTGCATCCCGAAGGCGCCATTTTTGCCCGCGGCGCTTGCGATGACAAGGGCCAATTCTTCATGCACGTGAAGGCCCTTGAGGTGATGAACCAAACCGGATCCCTCGCCTGCAACGTGAAGTTCATGATCGAGGGAGAAGAAGAGGTCGGGAGCGCCCACCTCGAGCCCTTCCTCGAAGCGCACAAGGAGCGCCTCGCCGCCGACATCGTGCTCGTCAGCGATACCGGCATCATCGCCAACGACATCCCGTCCATCACGGTCGGCCTCCGTGGCCTGAGCTACGTCGAGGTCGAAGTCACCGGCCCTAACCGCGACCTCCACTCCGGCCTCTATGGCGGTGCGGCCCCCAACCCGATCAACATCCTCGCCGAACTCATCGCCTCCCTCAAGGACGAGGACCAGCGCATCACGGTCGAAGGATTCTACGACGACGTCGTCGAACTCAGCGCCGCCGAGCGCACCGCCATGGCCGAAGCCCCCTTCGACGAGGAGGAATACAAGCGCAGCATCGACATCGGCGCGGTGGAGGGCGAGAAGGGCTACACGCCGGCGGAGCGCATGAGCATCCGCCCGACGCTCGATGTGAACGGGATTTGGGGCGGCTACACCGGCGATGGGGCGAAAACGGTCATCGCCAGCAAGGCTTCCGCGAAAATCTCGATGCGCCTTGTCCCAAACCAAGACCCCGAGGACATCACCGCGAAATTCGTGGCCCACTTCAACCGCATCGCGCCCCCTTCAGTGAAGATCAAGGTGACCCCGATGCACGGCGGCCAACCCGCGGTGACGCCCACCGATTCCCCCGCGTACCAAGCCGCCTCGAAGGCCATGGAAACCACCTTCGGCCGCAAGCCGGTGCCCTTCCGTGGCGGCGGTTCCATTCCGATTGTGGCGAGCTTCGAGCAGATCCTCGGCCTCAAGACGGTGTTGATGGGATTTGGCCTTGACAGCGACGCCATCCACTCGCCCAACGAGCATTACGGCGTCTTCAACTATTTCAAGGGCATCGAGACCATTCCGTTGTTTCACAAGCATTTCGCTGAATTGCACGCCGCCAAATGATGCGCTGGCTTGCCGGGATGCTGCTGGCGGTGACCCTCGCGGGTTGCTACCACGATTTGGAGGTCCGCGAAGTCTCGGGCCTCACGGAAGGCCAATTGACGCTACAGGGCTTCAACGGCGAAGTGGACGTGCGCGTGTACAACCCCAACGGCTACACCGTCAGGGCCTTGCACAGCGACGTGGCCCTCTACGTCCGCGATCGCCGCGTCGGCGCCGTCCAGCTACCGGCCCCGGTGGAACTCCCAGCCCGCGCGGAATCCGTGCTTCGGCTGGAAGTGGCGAGTGAACCCGGCGCCATCGCCGCGATTTTGAAAAACGAATTGATGAACTTCCTCACGGGCGGCGAAGTGGAGCTGCGCGCAGAAGGCACCGTCACCGGCAAGGCATGGGGCATTCCGGTGACCGTCCCCGTCCGTTCCGTGGAACGCATAGGATTGACCAAATGATGAACCGCCTCCTCTCGGCCTGCCTGGCCGCCCTCTTCCTCCCGGCCTTTGCGTCGGCACAAAGCGTCACCGAGTACCTCGAAGGCATGAACGTCCGGCACGTCGGTCCGGGCACCATGTCCGGCCGGGTCACGGCCATCACCGTCCAACGCGACCGGCCGGAAGTCATTTACGCCGGAACGGCCAGCGGCGGCCTGTGGCGGAGCGAGAGCGCAGGACTGACCTGGGAGCCGCTCTTCGACGAGCAGCCGACCCAAAGCATCGGAGCGGTCGCCCTGGCGCCCTCCAACCCGGACGTGATTTGGGTCGGGACCGGCGAGGGCAACCCCCGGAATTCCCATTCAAGCGGCCGCGGCGTGTACCGCAGCATCGACGGCGGTGCGTCGTGGACCTGCCTCGGCCTCGAGGCCACGCGCAACATCCACCGGATCATCGTACACCCGGACGACCCGAAGACG
>CBFHPD010000217.1:0-10111 GCA_965657495.1 uncultured Flavobacteriales bacterium | reverse complement strand
TTCGGCGCCGACCTTCCAGCCCTCGTCGAAGGCCGAGAAGTAGAACATGGGGATGTCCTCTTTTTGGGACCAGCTTTGGGCGTTGATGAAGTACTTGAGGGCGTTGTCGTAGCCGGGTTCGGCGGCACCGAGGGATTCGCCCGCGCTGGGCCAGCCGGTTTCGGTGATGATGACGGGCTTGGAGCCGGCTGCTTGTTTGGCCTGATAGTACATCTGCTTCATGTAAAGCAGGGAATAGTCGATGTGGCAGCCTTCCCAATACGGGTAGCAATTCGAGAGGATGACGTCGCACGCCTCGGTGATCTGCGGGCGGTTCGTGAACTCGTAATACGCGTCCACGTAGCCGACGGGGAGGTCGGGCAGTGCGGCCTTCACGCGCTCGATGTAGGCGATGAGTTCGGACTCTTCGAGTTCTTCGCGGTACATGACCTCGTTGCCGACAGCCGCGATGTCCACGTAGCCGGCGCGGGCGAGCTCGATCAACGCGGCCACCTCTTCCTCGTTCTTTTCGAGGTCATCGCCGAGCCAAGCGCCGACGAGCGTTTTGAAGCCGTACTCGCGGGCGAGCCGGGGGATGATTTCGTTGCCTTCGGTGCACGAGAAGACGCGGACCCACTTGGCGTGCGGAGCGAGGAGGGCGAGTTTGCGCCGGACCTGTTCCTCGGTGATGGGATCGCCGGGTTCTTGCTCGCCCTCGTAGGGGCTGAAGCAGATGCCGTGCATTTTCGCGTCGAGGTGCAGGGCGCATTGTTCCTGTAACGCGCTGCGGTCGAGGCCGTTGACTTCGGTTCCGGTCAACGAAAGGACTTTCTCTTTCCGGTAAGACATGGGGTGGGAGTTGAGGGGTTATCCGTTGGTGGATGAGCGTTTTTCGACGAGTTGGGCCTTGATTTGGGCAGCCCGCTCCTCGGTGATGTCGTAGTTTTTGATGACCAAAAGCGCGCCCACCACGCCGGCAATCGGCAGCAGCGAATAGAACGCGCGCATGCCCGTCACAGCCGACTCGGTCGCGTTTTCAGCATCGAATCCCACGATGGCGAGGATGGCGCCGCCGAGCAGCGCCGCCACGCCGAAGCCCAGCTTCACCATCCACCAGTACACCGCGCCCAGCACGCCTTCGCGCCGCTTGCCGGTTTCGAGCTCATCGAGGTCGCACACGTCCGCCGTCATGCTCATCATGATGGTGAACAGGCTGCCGATGCCGAACGAGTGGAAGGGCAAGGCGTACAAGAAGAGGTGTGGCTTGCCGGGCACGAAAAGGAACCAAAACAGCACGTAGCCGATGATGGAAATCAGCTGGGAAACGACGAAAGCGCGCTTCTTGCCGAGGCGCTTCGACATTTGGGCCACGAGGGGAATGACGAGGAAGGTGGTCACCAAAGCCCCCACCGAACCGTGCAACGCCGGCCAGTACCCCGCGCTCGCGGGATCGCTGTTGAACAGGTAGTGCACGATGATGAGGAAGGTGTAGGCAGCAATGATGTTGAAGGAGTTGAAAATCAAGAAGGTGGCACCGGCGATTTGGCGGAACTGCTTGATGCGGAACGCCTCAAAGGCCGAAACGAAGATCTCCTTGACGCTGCTCAGCACGCGTCCTGCGCTGATGGGCGCGAAATCTGTGCGGTCAAGCGTCGATTTGCTCTTGATGAAGATGGCTGGAATGAGCGCGAAAAGGGTGCACGGAATGGCGACCCAAACCGACAACTCATGCACGCCTTGGTCCGCGGAGGGGAACCACGCCGGGTCGTACAAAATCACCCAAAACCACGGTGCAATCACCCACGCCCACTGCCCGATGAACTGGGAGATGGCCATGATCTGCGTCCGCTCGTGGAAGTCGTCGCTGATCTCGTACCCCATCGCCACGTACGGTACGCTGAAGATGGTCAACCCCAGGTAGAAGACGAGTGACCAGCTCAGGAAGTAGATGAAGTTGAACACCACGCCGTCGCCTTTGTCCAGCTGCCACATGGCGATGTATGCCAGCCCCATGATGAGGGCGCCAATGAACACGTATTGCCGGCGGCGGCCCCATTTCGAGCGCGTGTTGTCCGAGATGAAGCCCATGATGGGGTCCGTGATGGCATCGAACACCCGGGGCAAAAACTGGATGATGCCCCACAGGATGGCCGCGAACCCGAGGTCCTGCACGAGCACGATGATGAAGACGCCGAGGGCTGCGGGGAACATTTGGTTCGCGAGCATGCCGAAGCCGAACGCGATTTTTTGGCCCATCGGCACAGCGTTCTGAGTGGGGGTGGGGTTATCCATGTGCGTTCAGGACGATGGTTTGCAAACATTGGGGTCCGAGGGTCACGCGGACGTCGTCGCCGGTGAGGCCTTCGATGCGCACGGTGCGCGGGGTATCCGTGGGGTTGAAGCAAACGACCACGGATCCGCCTTCCGGCGTTTCGACGGCCACAGCGAGCACTTCGGCGTCGCTGCTTTCGGTCGCGAGCACCGTTGCTCCCGGCCGAATGAACTTGCTGAAGTGGCACATCACGTCGTAGAGCGGCGTGAAGTACACCTCGTCTTGCTCGGGGTCCACGATGACGGGAGCGATGCACCAGTTTTCGAACCAGTTGGGACCGCCCTGGCGGTCGAGCACCATGTTCCAATCAACCCAGCCGTTCACCCAGTGGTTGAGGCAGCCGATGATGTCCCGGGCGTAGCGGTGTACCGGGGAATACTTGGGGTGCAGGTATTTCTTTTCGGCCTCGCGCCACGTGAAGCCCCAGTCGGTGGCCTCTTTCTGCCAGTACCAGTCGTCGTCTTGCCAAACCGGCACTTCCGCGTCGATGCACCCCTCGGTTTCGATGATGAGCTTCTCCGGCGCCTTGTCGTGGGCGCGCTCGAGGTCGTCCGCGAAGATCTCGTACGTGCTTTCGTACCAGTGGATGGCGGTGCCGTCGAAGTACTTCGCGCTCTCGGCGTCGCGGTACATCGAGGCCGTCCATTCATCGAGGCCAGCTCGGTTTTGGTCATACCCGAGGACCTTCAAAGCGCCCAAGCCATTCCCTTCGAGCGCCGGGCCCAAATGCTCGCGCACAAACGCGGTCATCTCATCCGGCGCGTACAGCATGCTCTCCCAGTTGTCGCCGTTGCCATGCGGCTCATTTTCAACGGTGAAGCCCCAAAGCGGAATGCCGTGCGCCTTGCACGCCTCCGCGTATTTGACAAAGAATTGCGCCCAGGTGGGTTGCATCTCCGGGCGGAGGTGCCCACCGACCCAATCGTTGTTGTCCTTCATCCACGGCGGAGCGGTCCACGGCGAGGCGATGAGGTGGAAACCTTCCTTCGAAACCTCTTGGGCCATGTGGATCATCGGGAACAAGTACTCGAGGTCCTGTTCCATGGTGAAATGCGCGAGATCCAGGTCGCCTTCCACCGGTGCAGAGCTGTAGTGGAAGCGCGAGAAGTCGCACGAGTTCATGTGCGTGCGGGTCAGGCTGTAGTTCGCCCCGTCCTCGGCGAAGTACGCCTCCATGATGCGGGCGCGTTGTCCTTCGCTCAGCTGGTGCACGAGGTAGGCCGACGCATCGGTGAACGACCCCCCAAACCCTTCGATGTGCTGCTTCCTCAAGCTCCGATCCACGCGCACGTGCACGTCGTCTTCTGCTTTTGCAGCGTTCCAACGGTCCACATCGGCGGGGTCGACGGCGTGGAACCGCCCCCCGTGGCGCGAGGTTTCGTAGACTTCAACTGTTTTGTCCGGCATGCCAGCAGTGTTGTTTTGAAAGATGGACTTCACGACGTGGTAGGCTTCTTTCGGATTGCGGTGGATGTCGACCAAACCCCAGTGCTCCTCGTTGGCATCGCTGTCGTACGGCACCCCGCTGCTCGCCGGGGCCACCCCGCCTGCGTCTTGCACGTCCAGCCGCCCCGCTTTCCACCAACCGTCGGTGAAGGAGAACACGGTGGCGCCAGTACAGGGCACCGAGTCCGTAAACAGCGGCTCCAGCAACGCGCGGGTGGCGTCGGCTTGGGCGCGCTCATTCACGCCTTGCGCGTAGCCCAGAGAGGCGGTCGACATGTAGGCGTCGGCGCCAATTTCGGAAAAGTACATGGGCTTGCCGCTGAGCTTGGCAAAGTCCATGGCTGCGGTGTAGGAAACGTCCCACCGGTACACGTTCAGCCCCCACAAGTCGATGTCGGTCAGCTCATCAATCAACTCCTTTTCCGGCAATTCGCCGTGGGCCGTGGACACCGGATGGTGCGGGTCCACCGCTTGGATGGTCGCTGAAGCGTCGCGCAGGGTCTCGTACCACACGTCCAACGTCCCACCAAACCACTCCTTGTGGAAGTTGTATTCGTTGCCCAGTTCCCACAGCAAGATGGCGGGGTGCGATTTGAACCGCTCGATGTAATCGAGGTAGGTGCCCGATTGCAGATCGTAGACGCCGTTTTGGTTGTACCCAATCCCTACAATCACCGAAATCCCCGCTGCATGGATCTCATCGAGCACCGCTTCCGATTCGATGGGCTCGTACACGCGGATGGTGTTGACCCCCAAGTCCTGCATCAAGGCCAAATCCCGCGTCAGCGATTCAAAGCTCCGCTTGTCCGTGCCGATGGGCACAGGATGGTAGCACACCCCCCGAATGAAGTACTCGCCGGCAGCGGTATGGAGCCGACCGTTCTCGACCCGCACTTCGCGCTGCGGACCGGACGTGCAAGCGAACAGGCTTAAAAACAGCAACAACAAAAGGGGTGTGCGAGCAGTCATCATGGGGCGGGGTTCAATACGTGGCGGTCGAGCAACGCGCGTTCTCCGGAATACGTGGGCTGGATGGCCTTGCCCCCGCGGGTCAAGCCGTCGAAGACGCCCTCCTCCACCAGCGGCCACAGCGCGTACTTCGCTTCGCCTTCCACCGTGAACAGCCCGAAGTGGTTCTCCGAATCAGTGGGGTTCGCTGCGCTCTTCCACGGCTCGTCAAACGCTTCGAAGTAGAAGCAGCTGATGCCGGCGCTTTGCGTCCACTCCCGCATGCCGCGGTAGAACAGGGCCTGCTTGTATTCGTCGGCCGCCCGCGAGCCCTCGGGGCCGTAGAGGCCGTCGGAGAGGCTCGCCCAGCCGGTTTCGCCGATGTGCACGGGCTTGTTGGGGTCGATGCGGTGGACGTAGTTCACGACTTGCTGGTACTGGTTTTGGGAATAGGCCAAAGCCCGCTCCATCGCCCGCTCCACCACGCCTTCCTCGTCCCCCTCGTCCTCCTTCCAAAACACCGGATTGTAGTGCGTGTCATGGAACGGGTACGTGTGCGCCGACACGTAATCCACCGCCTCGACCAGGGCCTTCAAATCCGGCTTGTGGTACTCCGCGCCCCCTCCGCCCCACGAGGCGAAGTTGTCGGAACTCGTGATCCACAGGTCCGCCGGCAGCGTGCCGTCCGCCTTCAAGGCCTGCAAGTGGTTCACCCAGTGGAGGATGACCCCCGGCTCCACGAAATACGAGGCGGCCCAGTGGACCATCGCTTCGTTCCCGACCGCGATGACCTTGATGATGTCGGGGTATTGCTGGGCGAGGGCCACCGCGCGTTCCACCTCGGCCTCGTTCGATTCGAAATCTTGTTCTGTGTGGTTGGGGGCGTCGGTCCAAGCCCCCGCGCAATCGATCCAAGCGCCCAGCATGACGTACATCTCAAAGGCCGGGTCGGCCTGCTTCATTTCGTGGATGGCTTTCACCACGTTCGCGGCGTGGGGCAGTTGCACGTTGTACGTCCGCAAGAAGCGGATGCCCATGGCGTGAACGATGCGCAGGTCCTCCTTGAGTTGAGCAACGGTCGGCTGCTCAGAACGGCTCACGCTCCGGTAGCCGCCGAAAGAGATGGCGGGGTAATCGGGGTTGCCCAACAGTTCAGATGCCGATGGAGTGTGCATGGTTTGGTGTTCGTTTGGGTTCCCGCAAGCGGCAGCAATCACAAGTATAGTAAGGAAGCCCGTTGTGCGGGCGCGCCGTGCGATGCGGGGGGGTGAAAAAGACCACATGGATCAGGCGGTGACCGTGAGTTGTGCGATGGCGTGTGAGCGGCGGAAGATTTCGCAGCTCAGTTCGCGGGTGAGTGCGTTGCCGGCGATGCGCTCGGTGCGGCCGTCGGTGAAGGCGACTTCGATTGCGGGCGCGTCCCCGCGCAGGTGCACCACCGGCACTTGGCAAACCGTGTAGGCCAAACTGCCCGCATCAAGCGCAATGCTCCGGCGTTCCTGCCGCACGTTCACGTATTCGAAGGTCGCCGCCTCGGTCAGGAATTCGCCTTCGTGCATGAGGGCGCGGTCGAATTGGAGCAGCCCGTCGGCCACGCGCACCCCGAGTTCGCCGAACCGGCACAACAGGTCCTCCTTGACTTGGCCGGTCATGCCCGGTTGTTGCGCGCCCTTGCCGCCCGGGGTGTGCGAGTACGGGTCGGTAGGGAAGGCGCCGTACAACTCCGGCGATTTGTGCGCGCCGATGCCGGCGTTGATTTCGAAGTAGTGGTCGAACAGCCGCCCCACGACTTCGGCCGAAGCCCCTTGCTCGAGGGCGCCCTTCGTCACTTCGAACACGGCGAGTCGCAGCTTAGAGACCATGTGCCAGTAAATCGAGCCGAGCCCTTCGTACCCGAAGAACGTGCCCGACCGTCCGGTGAACGATTTGTGGTTGAAGGTCGCTTCGTACAGCGCTTCGACCTGCGCGGCGCTTGACGCCACGAGTCCTTCATAGGAACGGGGGAGTGCGCGCAGGGCGGCTTTCAAGGCGTTGCCGTTGTTGAAGTTGCCGTTGAAGTGGAAGCCGCCCATGCAGTCCTTCGTCACGATGTCGAAGTTGCCGTCAGCCACGAGCTGGGCAAGCAGCGGGTTGGCCGATACGGCCGCCGGATCGAGGTTGTTTTTCGCCAAGAACCGCGGCAGCTCCTTGTCCGGGTAGAGCACGTAGCTGTACTGGTCCTCGCGGAACAGGGCGCTGGCCTTCAGGGCGTCGAGCACTTGGAGGCTCTCGGTGGCGTCGAGCAATCCAGAACTCAGGACCGCGACCTGGCCCTCGAGCATCTCGGGCAGGTAGGTGATCGCAATGCCGCCGTCGGGCTCCACCGTCATCAGGTTGTACGCGTGGTACAGGCCGTCGGGGCGCTTGTTCGCCCGGATGGAATGCTCGAGGTGTTCCAAGGCCAAATCCACAAACGCCTTCAAATCCGCAAGCCGCAGCGCCGATTTCCGGCCCGAGAAGTCCTCGTTGTAGATCTTTTGGCGGTAGTCGCTTGCGGCGCGGCCGAGGCCGTCGAGGAGGGAACGCCGGTCCGCGTTGGAAATGGGTTCAATCGGGTTGCCGAGGGCCGCGTGCATGCGGGTGAAACAGGCGAGAAGTTCCTCGGAGATTTGGACCTCTTCGTGGCGGGTTTGGCCTAAAACATCCTGGAAATAAACGAGGAAACGGCGCAGGTAGTAGAGCGTCACCATCGACACGCCGTTGCCCACCAGCGCGTTGTTCGCATCGTTCCACTCCGGGCGCTGGGTGTTCATCCAAATCCCGCCCTCCGGGATGAAATTCGCCACCTTCGCCAGCATCGTGGCCATGATTTTCTCGACGAAATTCACCTTGTAGATGAAGACGTGGGCCTCGCGAAGGAGCGCGCCATCGCCGCCGATTTCCTCCTTCTTGAAGCCGATTTTCTCCTCGCGGGCGTGGTCGAAGTCGATGGTGTTTTTCGGGTCTTCGAGCAGTGCGTCGTAGGGCTTGATGCGGTAGGGGACGTTCGCGTAGACGAAGGAGTCGTTGTCGAAATACTGCTCCAGCTTCTCCGGGTAGTAGTCGCGGAGGAATTCGAGGAATTTGAGGAGGTAGATGATTTGGTGGTCGCCCCAGTAGCCGATGTACGACCACGGGTTGTCCGGTTCGATGGTCTCCCACTCAAAGCCGTCCTTGAACACGCGGTACGGGTTGTAGCCGTCGAAGGTGGTGGCGTTGAGGAACTTGAAGATCATGCCCTCGATGAACTCGGGGTAGGCGTGGACGAGGGCTTCCCAATTTTGGAAGATGTCGCGCCAGTTCCCTTGGTAGTCGAGGATTTTCGAGCCGTCGTCTTCGTTGCGGAGGTTGATGGAGAAGCGGTTCCAGGGGCGGCTGGGGTCGCCGTGCCGCCGGCTGAACTTGAGCGGCAGGTATTCCGCGCAAAGCCGTTGGAAGTTGAGGTCGTCGTCCTGCCCTGCTTGCTCTTGGAGGAAGGCCAAATCGAATTTCTCCGGCCACCCCGCCATCAGCGCCTCCTTCTTGAAGTACACCTTGTGGTTCGCCCGGTCGATGTAGGCCATGAAATCCGCCCGCTCGATGGTGTAGTTCTCGTCGAAGATGCCGCCGCGCATGATGTTGAACATCGTGTTGGCGAAGTGGCGGATGTTCCGGCGGCGGTCGGCGGTGAGTTGCAACCCGTCGCTCGCAGCCACCAGTTCGATGAGGTGGTCGGTGCCGGCCTCGATGTCCGCTCGCACTTCGCCGAGCAGCTGTGCGGGTTGCTGCAGGTCGCGCTTCAGGCGTACCACGCCCCGGATGGTTTGCCCGAGGTTCGCCACCATCATCCAGTCCTTGCTCGCGCCCGCGGCGAGTTCGAAGGCTTCTTGAATGAAGTAAGCGCCGCGTTCGGCCTTGACATCGACCTCGGTGGTGGGCACCTCGCCCGCCTTGAACCCGTTCACTTGCCGCGACGACAGGAGCACGGTGGGCTGGTCAAATCCGATGGACCAAACCACGTTCGCCTTCAACGACTCGCTCGGCTCCGCCTTGTCTGAAATGATGGCGCTCAGCGCGTACACCCCGAGGTTGCCCTCCTCCAATTCGCACTTCTTGTACGCGTCCACGAGGTTGCTGCTGCCGCGCTGCAACCCTTCCGGCACCCCGTAGGGCAGCACGTTCTGGATGCCATCGAGCACGCTGACCCGGGTTGCGTGAGCCCCGTCGTTGAAGAGCCGCGCCTGACGCACGAATCCGTAGCGTTCGCTCGAGGCCCATTCGTAGCTGAACGTCAGCCCGAGGTCGTGGTTCACCTCCTCGAAGGTGACCTTGTTGCCGTAAGCGTTCTTGTAGAGGTTGCGCTCGATGCGGTACACCCCGTGATGCTGGTCGGAGAACGGCTGCCACAGCAACTGCCGGTCGCCCGATTCGACGAGCACGACGGTCTTGCTGCCAGTGTGTTCGGCCGATTCGGTGATCTTGTCGTCGGTGTAGTAAGGGAACAAGGCGAAGTCGCTGTTGACCCTTCCGGCGGACAATCCGCCGTTGCTGGCCAGAAACATCCAGTGGTCCGAATGGCTCACGATGCTCATGAAAAAAGGCCGCATCCGGTTGACGGCTGCAATCTTGTAGTAGATCTGCCCGTCACGGGTTACTTCTTCGCCCTGTGCGGAGGCGCTCGACGATTGGAAGGGCTGTTGCCCGAGGTAGATGGGTTTGCGTTGGACGGTATCGCTCATTTCAACGTGGTCGTAGGTTTGGTGTGGTGCTCGCCCCGGTCGCTCGGCAGGTTCCCTCCGCGACAGCAGCGAACCAATTCCGCAAGCTCAGCGAAGGCGCAAAATAACCCCGGCGGCCGGTTTACGCCTCTTTTCAGAACAACACAACGCCCACATGGGTCATGAGTACACGATATTTTTTCCGGTGTGTTTGAACGGTTGCGCGGGATGCAGCGCAACCTACCTGAAAGGTGCAATCGACGAATTGTGCAGGTATTGTAGCGGGAAAATCGGAATCATTTTTAGAGAATTTTCAGCTCCACTCTGCCCGAATTGCCCCTTCTCGCAAGTTTTGGTCACTCTACCTGAACCGCCGAGTCCAAGCCACCTTTGACCATGGAGGAGACTTCAAATCGGAACAGTGCGGTGCCTGTCCGTATTCAATCGATGCGCATGCGGGTTGTGCCGTTGGCGCATTCAGTGGTTGAGGTCATCGGGGGGGGGTGTAGTGGACGGATGCGTGCGGCGTGTTGGGCAGGTCGGTTGCAAGCGGCTGAAAGGTGGGGATTTTATCGGCATGGGCTGTGGCAAATAATCGGTGCCCGGCACGTTGTACATGCAACACCAGGGAAGGAAGTGACCAGCCGTTTCCAGGTGCAAAAGGTTGCCCATTGCAACCGGGATCAACCGT
>CBFHPD010000216.1:0-12302 GCA_965657495.1 uncultured Flavobacteriales bacterium | reverse complement strand
GGCATCCCGCCAACAAACAGAAACTGGCGCTGCCGTTGTTTCAGCTTGCCATGCGCTGCGTCCGGCATTCCCCCGTCAGGATCCAAGGCGTCCAGAGCGCTTGCGAGCCCCGGCTCCACAGCGTCGAGGAACTCGCGGAACGTCGTCCCGCCCGCATACGGCACCGACCGCTCCTCGTCGTCGGCGCTGTGGTTGTTCGCACTCAGCTTGTAATCCGGCGTCTCGTCATCGAGGTATTCGCTGAAATCAAATTCCTCCAGCGCTTCGGACGCCTCCGACGTTTCCTCGGCCGCTTCCTCCCCTTCCCACTCCTCGCCCCCTTCGTCCAGCGCTGGGTTCGCCTCCAGTTCCTCCTTGATGCGTGCCTCCAACTCCATGGTCGGCACCTGCAGCAGCTTCATGAGCTGGATTTGCTGCGGCGACAGCTTTTGCAGGAGTTTCTGTTGGAGGCTTTGCTTCAGCATGTCGTCAGAATTCGGCGTTCTGTGGCGTCCGTGGGAACGGGATGACGTCGCGGATGTTGGTCATGCCCGTCACGTACATGACGAGGCGCTCGAAGCCCATGCCGAATCCGCTGTGCACCGCTGAGCCGAAGCGGCGGGTGTCCAAGTACCACCACACGTGGTCCTCCGGGATGTTGAACTCCGCGCACTTCTGCTGGAGCACTTCGAGGCGCTCCTCCCGCTGGCTGCCGCCGATGATCTCACCGATGCCGGGCACCAGCACGTCCATCGCGGCCACCGTCTTGCCGTCCGCATTCGCCCGCATGTAGAAAGCCTTGATGCCGGCCGGGTAGTCGGTGATGATGACCGGGCCGTTGAAATGCTTCTCGACCAGCCACCGTTCGTGCTCGCTTTGCAGGTCGATGCCCCATTCGACGGGGTACTTGAACTGCTTCTTTTTGAACGGCTTGGACCGTTGCAGCAGCTCGATGGCTTCGGTGTAGGTCACGTGTTGGAACGGGGCATCGACCACTGCGCGCAGGCGCTCCCGCAGCGGCTGGTCGTGCCGCTCGTTTTGGGGCAGCGCCTTCTCGGCATCCTTCTCCCGCTGTTCGAGGAAGGCCAAATCCTCATCGCACTTGCCCAACACCTCCTCCAACACCGCCTTCAAGCAGGCCTCCGCCAAGGCCATGTTGTCCTTCAAATCCGCAAACGCCACCTCCGGCTCGATCATCCAAAACTCCGCCAAGTGGCGCGACGTGTTTGAATTCTCCGCCCGGAAGGTGGGGCCAAACGTGTACACCTGCCCCAGCGCCATCGCGCCCAACTCCGCCTCCAACTGCCCGCTCACCGTCAGGTTCGCCGTCTTGCCGAAGAAATCCTGTCCCATGTCCACCGAGCCGTCCTCGGTCCGTGGGGGCGTGTCCGCATCGAGCGTGGTCACGCGGAACATCTCGCCGGCTCCCTCCGCATCCGACCCCGTGATGATGGGGGTGTGCATTTGGAAAAAGCCCTGCTCCGTAAAAAACCGGTGGATGGCGAAGTTCAGCGCATGCCGCACCCGGAAAACCGCCCCAAAGGTGTTCGTCCGAAACCGCAGGTGCGCCTTCTCCCGCAAAAAATCCAGCGAGTGCTTCTTCATTTGCATGGGATAGGCCTCCGGGTCGGCTTCGCCGAGGATTTCGAAGGCATCCACCTTCAGCTCCACGGCTTGGCCCCGGCCCTGCGAGGCCGCGATCACCCCCTCCGCCCGCAACGCCGCACCGGTCGTCACCCGCTTCCGCACGTCCTCGGGCGTGTTTTCCCGGTCGATCACGAGCTGCAACGTGCCCAAGCACGAGCCATCGTTCAAGGCAATGAACGTGTCATTGCGGAAAGTTCGGACCCAACCGGCCACGGTGACCTGCTCCCCGATGCGGGATTCGTCACGAAGGTTCACTATGCGTTCGCGTGTCATGCGTTCAAAATGTCAGTTACAAAGAAACAACGGGAAACCCGACGCAGGGTTACACATCCAACTTTCCATCGCGCAACCGGATGACGCGTTGGGTGCAAGCGGCGATGTCCTCCTCGTGCGTCACAATGAGCACCGTGTTCCCCGCTTCGTGGATGGCACGGAAGAGCGCCATGATCTCCATCGAGGTGGCCGTGTCGAGGTTGCCGGTGGGTTCATCGGCCAAAATCAGCGACGGCCGGTTCACGAGCGCCCGCGCCACCGCCACCCGCTGCCGTTGCCCGCCGCTCAGTTCGTTGGGCTTATGGTGCATCCGGTCGTCCAGCCCCACCTGCTCCAGCACTTCCGCAGCCCGCGCCTCGCGGTCGGCCCGCCCCACCCCGGCGTAAATGAGCGGCAACGCTACGTTTTCGAGGGCGGAATAGCGCGGCAGGAGGTTGAAGGTTTGGAACACAAACCCGATCTCCCGGTTCCGAATGTCCGCCAACTCATCCGGCGTCATCCCCTCCACCTCCCGGCCATTCAACCGGTACGACCCCTCCGTGGGCGTATCGAGGCACCCCAACACATTCATCAGCGTGGACTTGCCCGAACCCGACGGCCCCATGAGCGCAGCGTATTCGTTGTGCTCGATGTCGAGGTCAAGTCCATCCAAGGCATGCACGACTTGGTCCCCGATCCGGTAGGTCTTGCGCAACCCTCTTACCGCAATGAGCGTCTCCTTCATGTCGCAAAGGTATTCCCGACTTGCGGAATCCTGACTTAAGTTTGACCCGTCAACAATCCGACATCCATGAACCGCCGTATTTTATTCATCTTGGCTGCGTTAGGGCTCGCCGTTTCGGTGCACGCCCAGATCACTGTGGACGAATCACTCACCGCTGAAGAGGTCGTCACGCAAATCCTGTTGGGGGAAGGGGTGGAAGTGAGCAACATCACGTTCAGCGGGGATTTGGACCAAATCGGATCCTTCGACAACAACAACAGCAACATCCTCATCGAATCCGGCCTCATCATGGCCACCGGTTCGTGCAGCAACGTCATCGGGCCCAACGACTCCGGCAGCTCCACCACCGGCGGCGGCAACTCGGGCGTGGGCGACCCCGACCTCACCGCGCTGAGCACGTTCAACACGAACGACGCCGCCGTCCTCGAATTCGACTTCGTTCCTTCAGGTGACTCCATCAAGTTCTTCTACTCCTTCGGTTCCGACGAGTACAACGAATACGTGTGCGGAAGCGTGAACGATGCCTTTGGGTTCTTCCTCAGTGGCCCGGGCATCACCGGGCCCTTCTCGAACGACGCTGTGAATTTGGCCATCATCCCCGACACGGACATCCCGGTGACCATCAACTCAGTGAACAATGGCACGGTCGGAGGATCGGGAACCGCCGCGAACTGCGAACAGGTGGCGCCCGATTGGATGAACAACACCGAGTACTACGTGGACAATGCGAACAACAACGACCCCAGCGCCACCCAGCTCGACGGCTTCACCGTGAAACTCACCGCAGAAGCCCAAGTGCAATGCGGCCAAACCTACCACCTGAAAATCGCCATCGCCGACGCCGGCGACACGGCGTTTGACAGCGCGGTGTTCATCGAAGGCGGCTCCTTCGGGTCGAACTCCGTGGACCTCGTCGCATCGGCCTCCATCAGCGGCAACGCCGTCTTCCTCGGGGACACCACGGTGGTGGAGAGCTGCAACGAAGCCCTCCTCACCGTGTTGCGCCCGCAAACGGATTTGGAAGAAGACATCGAGCTGACGATTTACGGCACGGCCGAGAACGGCGTGGACTACGAATACATCGACCCGGTCATCACCATGGCCCCCGGCCAAACGCAGTTCGACATCCCGGTCATCCTCATCGACGACGGCATCACGGAAGGCGCGGAGACGCTCATCGTGGATTACATGTACATCAACCTCTGCGGAGACAGCGTGTTGCGCACGGCGACCTTGGTCCTGATGGACCCCGAGCCCATCGCCCTCGATTACGACAGCCCGGTGGGCATTTGCAACGGCCAAGCCCTGTTGGAAGTGGACCCCGTGACCGGCTACGGCCCGTTCACCTTCCTTTGGGACACCTCGCCGACGGACACGCTGGCCACGAATGTGGTGGAGACGGAGACTGCGGGCGCTTCGACCGTGGTGGTGTCGGACGTCTGCGGCAACGAGGTGGAGGCGACCATTGGCTTCGAACTTCCGCCGCCCTTGGACGTGGAGGTGGACCAAACCAATGTCCCCTTCTGCCCCGGGGACGAAGTGACCATGGCCGCGAGCATCGTGACCGGCGTCGGCCCATACAGCTACGCTTGGTTCGACGGTTACTTCCTCGAAAACCCCACCCCCACCGGAGGCAACGGTGAAACCGAAGTCTACGACTACCTGGCAACGGGCGAGATGTCCGTGGAAGTCACCGACGGCTGCGGCCAAACCGCTTACGCGAACTGGATCATCGAAGTGCCGAATTACCCGGAGTTGCTCTCCGAGTACACCGAGGTTTGCACCGGCATTGAAACGATCGCGAACATCGAAGGCGGCACCGGCAGCTACACCTTCCAAACCTACCAGTACCTCGACATCGACCCGTTCACCGGCATCCCCGGGGACTCCTCCCTCGTGGAGCTGAATGCGGAGCTGGATTCGTTGGTGACATTCGAGACGCCTTCTGGGTTGTTCAGTGCGGGATTTGGCAACGGATGGCAGTGGGTCCTCGCCACCGACCAATGCGGCAACCAAACGGACTTCTACATCGAGGTCGTGGCCTGCGACACCGATATCCCCAACGTGTTCTCGCCCAACAACGACCCCCACAACAACACGTTCGTCATTGAAGGCATCGAAGGCTTCCCGCTCTCGAGCATTGCGATTTACAACCGCTGGGGCAACCTCGTCTACGAGAACGCGAACTACAAAGGCGGTTGGGACGGCCGCATGGGCACCGAGCCCGTGGCCGAAGGCACCTACTTCTACGTGTTCAACCGGTCGGATGGTGAAACCTTCCACGGTTCCGTGACCCTGGTGCGGTAACCGCCCCTGCCCTGCGCATTGAACGCCCCTTGTTTCTGCGGAAGCAAGGGGCGTTGTTTTGTTCGCAATGCAGGGAGCGATGCCGGGTGAACCGGTTGCCGCGCAACATGCCAAACACAAAAAAAGCCTCCGCGGTGGAGGCTTTCGGTAGTGGGCGATACTGGGCTCGAACCAGTGACCCCCTGCTTGTAAGGCAGGTGCTCTGAACCAACTGAGCTAATCGCCCTTAAACTCTTCTGACGAAGGGAGACCAAAGGTAAAACACGCGCCCTTAACTTCGTCACATGGCCGCAGATTTCTTGTTTTCAGTGGGGGCGTGGGCGCGGTTCGCATTCCGCGCGCGCAGCTGGCGGCTGACGCACCCTCCCCACCTCTACGCCCTGTTCGAAGCCATGCAAAAACCGGCGCGGCACCCAGACATGGCGGCGCTGCGACGGGCCTTTCGCACAGACCGGACACCGCTCGAGGCGCCGGACGCGGGCGCGGGCAGCCGGAGCAGCGGGGACCGCACCGTGGCCCACGTGGCGCGCACGGCACTGAAATCGCCGAAGGAGGCCGGTCAGATGGCGCGGATGGTGGAGGTGCTCCGGGCGGACCACGTGCTGGAGCTCGGGACGTGCCTGGGACTCACCTCCGCCACCTTAGCGCGCGCCGGGGCTGCGGTAATCACCATCGAGGCCGATCCGCAACTGGCCGCCCTGGCCGCGGCAGGCTGGCGGGAGCTCGGGGTGCAGGTGCGGGGCGAGGGGGGCACCTTTGCGGACCGGTTGCCGGAGTTGGAACGGGAGTGGCAGGCAGCGGGGCATCCGGGGTTTGGCCTCATCTTCATCGACGGCCACCACGATGGGGCCGCGCTCGTGGACTACGTGCGGCGGCTCCGGCCGTGGCTTGCGGCATCGGAGGGGCCGGCGGCCATCGTGTGCGACGACATCCGCTGGTCGCCGAGCATGTGGGCTGCATGGAACGCGCTGCAGGGCGAATGGCCGGTGGCGGTGGATCTGGGGACGTGGGGGCTGTTGATGGACGGGCCGCGGTTGACGCCGTTTCGCCGCGCCGTCCGGCTGTGACCTAACTTTGCAGCATGCACCCGCATCGCTCGAATCCACGCCGGTTGTTTGCCCTTGTGGCGGCGTACGTCATCTTCCAGTTTGGCTGGTGGGCGAGTTTGCTCATCCGGCTGCGTGGCGAGTACCGCGATTTGAGCACTTCCTTGGGCGTGGAGGCCGTGGATGCAGCCCAAAACACGTACGAGCGTTTCCAGTGGATGATCGCCGGGGAAGGCACCGTCTTCCTCGCCCTGCTGATTTGGGGGCTCTGGTCGATTTGGCGGCTCAACGAGCGGGAGCAAGCCCAAGCCGCCCGGGAGCGGAACTTCATGCTCGCAGTGACGCACGAGCTGAAGACGCCCATTGCGGTGATGCGTTTGGCCTATGAAACCTTGCAACGTGCGAAGCTGAGCGAGGAGGAACGCGGGCAGCTGCTCGGGGAAGCCCAAACCGCGCTCGGGCGCCTTGAAACGCGCATCAACGCCATCCTGCAGAGCGCCCGGGTCCACGGCAGCGCCGGCGTGAAACACTACGAAACATTCGACGTGGAGGAAGTTCTTTCCCGTTGCATCCGGCACCTGCACGTGCCGCCGTTCGCCCAACGGAGCATTGAACTGAACCCGGCGGGCGCGCCCATCGGGCTGATGCAAGGCGACGTCGAAGCCCTTGAACTCGCCTGGACCAACCTCATCGAAAACGCCCTGAAGTACAGCCCGGCCGAGGCGCCGGTCGTCGTGAGTTACGGCCTCGCCGGCAAGTTCCTCGAAGTCCACGTCGATGACGGCGGACCGGGCATTCCCGCCGCCGAACGCCGCAACGTGCTCAAGCCGTTCCGCCGGCTCGGCGATGAAGTGAACCGCAGTTCGGAAGGCACGGGCCTCGGCCTCTACCTCGCCCAAGCCATCGTCGCCATGCACAAAGGCCGGTTACACATCGCCACCGGCCCGCTCGGCGGCACCCGCATCACCACCAAGATCCCATTGAAACCATGAACCACCCCCCACAACGGACCGCCCTCATCATCCTCGACGGATGGGGCCTCGGCGCCCAGGACGCCAACGATGCCGTCCACATTGCCCACACGCCCTTTGTTGACCACCTGTTCGCCCAAGCGCCCCACGCCACCCTCCGCACGGATGGGGAACACGTGGGCCTGCCTGCGGGCCAAATGGGCAACAGCGAAGTCGGGCACATGAACATCGGAGCCGGGCGCGTGGTCTACCAAGACCTGCTGCGCATTGACCGGGCCGTTGAAGCAGGCACCCTCGCCGCGGAGCCCGTGCTACAAGAAGCGCTCACGAAGGCAAAGGAGGCCGGGCGGCGCCTGCACTTCATGGGGCTCGTGTCGCAAGGCGGCGTGCACAGCCAGCAAGCCCACCTGCACGCCTTGTGCGATGCGGCTGCAGCGGCCGGGGTGTCCGATTTCGTCGTGCACGCCTTCACGGACGGCCGGGACACGGCGCCCCGCAAAGCGGCGAGCTACATCGCCGACCTCGAAGCGGTGTTGGAGCGGACGGGCGGGCGCATCGGATCGGTCCACGGCCGCTATTACGCCATGGACCGCGACAAGCGCTGGGAACGGGTGGCGCGTACGTACCACTGCCTCGTCAAAGGGGAGGGCGGGCATTATGCCACGGCGGCGGAGGGCATTGCGGCCCACTACGACCGCGACATCACCGACGAGTTCATCGAGCCGTTTACGGTGGGCGAGGCGGACGCCACCATCAAGGAGGGCGACGTCGTCATTTGCTTCAACTTCCGGACGGACCGGTGCCGGGAGATCACCATGGCCTTGACGCAGGCGGACTTCCCGGAGCAGGAGATGTCGGTTTTGGCCTTGCATTATGTGACGATGACGAATTACGATGAAACCTTCAAGGGGGTCCATGTGATTTACGACAAGCCAAATCTCGAGCGAACGCTGGGCGAGGTCATCGCGGGCGCCGGGCGGACGCAGGTGCGGATCGCCGAAACGGAAAAGTACCCGCACGTGACGTTCTTTTTTAACGGCGGCCGGGAAGAACCGTTCGACGGGGAGCAGCGGCTGATGGCGCACTCGCCGAAGGTGGCGACCTACGATTTGCAGCCGGAAATGAGCGCCCAGGAAATCGTGGGGTTGATCGCGCCGGAATTGCGTGCGGGCCGGCCGGACTTCGTGTGCTTGAACTTCGCCAACCCGGACATGGTGGGGCATACCGGGGTCTTCGAGGCCGTGGTGAAGGCCGTGGAAACGACGGATGCGTGTCTGAAGGAGGTGGTGGAAGCCGGGCGCGAGCAGGGGTATGCCTTTGTGGTCATTGCAGACCATGGCAACGCGGATTTGGCGCGGAATGCCGATGGGTCGCCGCATACGGCGCATACGACGAACCCGGTGCCGGTCTTCGTGCTGGCGGACGGGGTAGCGTCCGTGCGGGACGGCATCTTGGCGGACGTGGCGCCGACCGTGCTGGATTTGATGGGGGTGGAACAGCCGGCCGAGATGACCGGGCGATCCATCATTGTGCGGGGGTGAAGCGCTCGGTGGGCAGCGCTTCAGCGACCGTGAAGATGCTGCCCGTGATGAGGACCAAATCCCCTTCCGCCGCCGCCGCATAAGCCGCCGCAACCGCCGCCTCCACCGCCCCGCAGGCCAGTCCTTTGAGTCCGTGCAACCGCGCTTCCTCGGCCAGCGCCTCGGCCGAACGGGCGCGCGGAATGTCCGCTGCGCACCAGCAATACTGGCCTTTCGGCAGGACAGGCCAAATCGGTCCCATGTCCTTGTCCGCGACGGTCCCAAACACGACGTGCAACGCCCGGTGCGGCACGTCATTCAGGGCCGCCACCAGCGCAGTCAGTCCGTCGAGGTTGTGGGCGCAGTCCGCCAAGACGCGGGCGCCGCTGGGCGTCGGCGCCAGCCATTCCATGCGGCCGCGCTGCCCCGTGAGCTCGCGGTAATGCGCAAAACCGCGGGCGATGGCGGCTTCGGGCACCGACCAGCCCGGTTCGCGATCGAGGACGCGGCAAATGGCCCGGGCCGTGGCCGCGTTCTCCGCTTCCACCCGCGTGGGGCCGTGCTCGGGCGGCGCGTCATACACCTCAGCGGCCTGGCGCAGCGCGTGCTCGTGGACGACCGAGAGGGCCTCGGGGCGCATCCGGCCGACCACGACGGGACGGCCGTCCTTGATGATGCCGGCTTTTTCGGCGGCGATGGCGCGGATGGTTTGGCCTAGAAACTGCTGGTGATCCAAGCCCACATTCGTGATCGCCGTGACCAGCGGCTGCGGGAACACGTTCGTCGAATCCAAGCGGCCGCCCATGCCCGTCTCGAGCACGGCCACATCCACCTGCTGCGCGGCAAAATGCGCCAGCGCCATGCCAAACGTCAGTTCGAAAAAGCTCGGCTCCGCCCAGCGCCCACGGAACGCCTCCACGAAATCCACCACCTCCTGCTCGGGCATCGGCACCCCGTTCACCCGGATGCGCTCGCGGAAGTCCTTCAAATGCGGGGACGTGAACAGGCCCACCCGGTAGCCCGCTTCCTGCAAGGCCGCGGCCACCCGGTGGCACACCGAGCCCTTGCCGTTGGTGCCCGCCACATGAACCACGTGCAGCCCCTCTTCCGGGTGGCCGAGGAGCTCAAGGACGGCGTGGGTGCCGTCGAGGTCCACCTTGTACGCGGCGGGCCCTTGGCGCTGGAACATGGGCAGCTGCGTGAACAGGACGTTCACCGCCTCATCATAAGTCATTCGAGGACGTAGTGGAATACGATGTACGCCTGCCGACGGGGCACTGCCCGGTTGACGTCGAAGGTGGCCGTCTTAGCAGAACGCTCGGCAATGGCGACGTGGTACGTGTCGGTGAGGGTGGAGTTTTTGGGGTCGTATTTGGCGGTCAGCACCTTGCCGTCGGGGCCCACCGTCAGGTCCACCCGGACGTACCCGGACTTCTTCGGGTCTTCCTCCTGCTGGGGCCGGCCGACGATCTTCCCGCCGTCGCTGATGCCCCATTCCACGTTGCCCACCGTGGTGCCTTGGGCGAACATGTCGCCTTCCTCATCCCCTTCGTTGCCGGAGCCGGAAGACTCCGTGCCTTGGGAACCCCCGCCGCCTGCGGTGAGGGCACTCAGCCGGCTTTCGAGCGCGGTGGACACGGTTTGCTCCTGCTCCACGGGTTCCTGCTCGGTCTCTTGCTCCACGGGATTGGGCGAGGTGGGCACGGCAACTTCACTCTCCGCTTGGGTCACCACTTCCTCGACTGCGGGCGTCTCCACCACTTCGGAACTCGCCGTGGCCTCCTCCACCGCCTCTTGCACCGTCTCAGAAGGGACTTCGGACTCCGTTTCCCCTACCGCCTCGTCCACTTCCCCAAAATCCGCCATGCCCACCGCCACGTACTGGTCGCCGGGAGGGGGGATCGAAATGCTGTACGCCGTCACGAAGAAGCACAGGGCGAGGATGGCCAGGAACAGGGCCGACGCCATGCCCGCAGCGCGCCGCCGGTGCTGCTGCTCCACTTGGAGCCGGAGGGTTTCGAGGGAACGGTCCATGCGCTTACTTCTTTGCGGGCGATGCGCCGAGCATCACCTTCCATTCGTTCGCTTTCGCCATGCCGATGAGTTCCACCGTCGCCCCCGTCGGCACGGATTCATCCACCTGCAAATACAAGACGTTGTCCGGGGAAGATTCCATCCGCACCTTCAAGATGGATTCGAGGTCCGACTTCGCCACCGGCCCGCCATTCACGTAGTACGATTCATCGGCCATGATGGAAACGGTCATCTTCGCCGTGACGCTGTTGGTCCCCTTCGCCTTCGGCAACTCCACGTTCACCCCGTTCGACACCAGGGTCGAGAGGATGACGAAGAAAATCAGCAGCAGGAACACAAGGTCCGTCATGGACGACATGTTCCCCTGCACACTCACCTTGTTGCGCTGGCCCAAATTCATCGCGCAGGCTCTTCGAGGATGTCAATGAATTCAATCGAAGAGGCCTCCATCTTGTGCACCACCTTCGACACCTTGCTCACCAAATGGTTGTACGCCATGTAGGCCAAAATGCCCACAATCAACCCCACGATGGTCGTGATCATCGCCTGCTTCGTTCCGCTCGAAATGTCTTCGACCCGCACCGTGCCGGCTTGTTCCATGTCCAAGAACACGTTCACCATCCCGATGACCGTCCCAAGGAATCCCACCATCGGCGCCGCTCCCGCCACCGTCGCGAGCGAGCTCAAGTTCTTTTCCAGGTTGTAGATCTCGAGCTTGCCGATGTTCTCAATCGCCACGCTGATGTCCTTCAGGTCCTTGCCGATCCGGCTGATGCCCTTGTCGAGCATGCGGGCCATGGGCGTCGCACTGCCTTGGCACAGATTGCGCGCCGAATCGAAGTTGCCGCTCGACACGTAGTCCTTGATTTTGTCCATGAAATCGGGCGCCACCTTGGACGCCTTTTGGATGGCCATCAAGCGCTCAAAGAACACAAACATCGCGATGAGCGACATCAAGGCCAGCGGCAGCATGATGTACCAACCGCCGTCGAGCAACAATTGCAGGATGCTCACCTCCACTTCTTGGATGGGTTCGGTCACGTCGCCTTCCGGGCCCGTAGTCAGGCCAGGCGTTGCTTGCAGCAGGATATTCAGCATGGGAGTCGTAAAAAAGGGGTCTTGTTTGCAACGCGGAAGTTGCACCAATTATTGGGCCAAAAAGCCTCCCGCCCCGCTTCTTTTCGACGCCGAGCCGTTCACAACCCCGGTCCGCTTCAGGCGAACATCAACCAGTACGTCGCCGCTCCCGCGAAGTACCCCAACAGCGCCAACACGCTGATTTTCTTCAAGTACCAAACAAAATTGATCCTCTCCAGCCCCATGACGGCCACCCCGGCAGCCGACCCGATGATCAAGGCCGAGCCGCCCGTTCCTGCGCAAAACGCCAAGAACTGCCAGAAAATGCCGTCGCGCACGAAGTACTCGGAGAAGCCCTCGGCCGTGGCCGGAGCGATGTCGTACATGCCCATCGACGCCGCCACGAGCGGCACGTTGTCCACAATGGCCGACAACAAACCGATGATGACGTTGATGGCGTAAACATTGCCCATCGCATCGCTCAACCAGCCCGCCGCCGCGAGCAACAAGCCCGCCTCTTGCAACGACGCCACCGCGAGCAAAATCCCCAGGAAAAACAGGACGGACGCCGTATCGATTTTCCGCAACACCCCCAACACGCTCAAGTCCTTCCGCTCCTCGTGGTTCTTCGAACGGTGCATCAACTCCGTGGCCACCCACATCACGCCGAGCGACAGCATCATGCCCATGAACGGCGGCAAATGCGTCACGGTCTTGAACACCG
>CBFHPD010000215.1:0-2901 GCA_965657495.1 uncultured Flavobacteriales bacterium | reverse complement strand
AAAGGCAAAATCGTGGACGTCCTGACGCCCCATTACGACGTGATCGCCCGGTTTCAGGGCGGTCCGAATGCCGGCCACACCCTCATCTTCAACGGCACGAAGCACGTCTTGCACACCATTCCCAGCGGCGTTTTTCACCCGGATAAGCAAAACGTGGTGGGCAACGGGGTGGTCATCGACCCCGTCATTTTCCGGAAGGAAATCGAGGCGCTGCGCGAGCGGGATGTGGATCCCACGGCGAACCTGTGCATTTCGAAGAAGGCGCACTTGATCTTGCCTACGCACCGGTTGCTGGATGCGGCGAGCGAGCACGCAAAAGGCAAGGCGAAAATCGGGTCGACGTTGAAGGGCATCGGGCCCACGTACATGGATAAAACGGGGCGCAACGGCCTGCGGGTCGGGGATTTGTTGAGCGACCGGTTTGAGGAGCGGTATGCTGCGTTGAAAGCGAAGCACCTCGGGATGTTGGCGGCTTACGGGGACGAACTCGTGATGCCGTTTGACCTCGAGGAGGCGGAGGCGGCGTGGCTCGACGCGGTGGCCTTCATGCGGGGGTTGCGGTTGATCGACAGCGAACACTTTTTGAACGAGGCGCTGCGGGGGGGAAAGCGGATTTTAGCGGAGGGCGCGCAGGGGACGATGCTGGACATCGACTTCGGGACGTACCCCTTTGTGACGTCTTCGAACACGGTGACGGCGGGGGCGTGCACGGGACTGGGCATCGCGCCCAACCGGATCGGGGAGGTCATCGGTATTTTCAAGGCTTATTGCACGCGGGTCGGGTCGGGGCCGTTTCCGACCGAGCTCGAGAATGAGGTCGGCGAGGCGTTGCGGCAGGCGGGGGGTGAGTTTGGGGCGACCACGGGCCGGCCGCGCCGGACGGGGTGGCTCGATCTGCCGCAGTTGAAGTACGCCGCCATGGTGAACGGAGCCACGCAACTGGCCATGATGAAGTCGGACGTGCTGAGCGCCTTCGACACCATTCAGGTTTGCACGCATTACCTGCACAATGGGGAACAAATCGACTACCTGCCGTTTGGCATTGACCCGGAGGATGTCACGCCGGTGTACAAGGAATTCCCGGGCTGGCCAACGGATTTGACGGGGGTGACGCGGGAGGAAGATTTGCCCGAGGCGTTGTTGGCCTACACCCGCATGGTTGAAGACGAAACGGGCATTCCCGTGAAGATCCTCTCGGTGGGCCCGGATCGCGTGCAAACCATCGAACGCGGCTGACGCAACCTTCCTGCGAAGCGCGCGTAAGCGAAGAAAAACACGGGAAGATGATCTATTGGTTTACTGGACAACCTGGACACGGAAAGACCACCCTTGCGAAGGCACTGCTAGCGGACATGGAGGCGGCCGGTGTTGCCGCGCACCACGTGGATGGCGATGACCTGCGGGCTTTGACGTCGAACGCGGATTATTCGCGGGCTGGACGCGAGGCCAACATCCGGCGCGCCCAGACCATCGCCCACTACCTGCACAACAAAGGCCACGTTGTGGTGGTCTCCCTCGTGGCCCCGTATCGCAGCATCCGCGAAGAACTCAAGGCGGTCGCGGACGTCACCGAAGTGTACGTCCACACCACCGAAATCCGCGGCCGAGAAGACCGTGCTGCCAAAGATTACGAGGCGCCGCTCACGGACTTCATCGACATCGACACCACTGAGCGGTCCCTCGCGGATTGCCTGGCGGCCATTTTAAACCAAGCTCCTTACCCGCGGCCATGAGCCTACAGCCCAAAAAATCCCACGCGCGCCACCTTTTGAAGAGCGTGACTTGGCGGGTTGTCGGTACGCTCGACACCATCCTCCTCGGTTGGCTGATCTCGGGCGACATCCGCGTGGGCGCCACCATTGGCGGCTTCGAGGTGGTGACGAAAATGGTCCTGTACTATTTGCACGAACGCGCCTGGTACAAATGGGGATCCATCGGGCGTACGAAACCTGAATAACCGAACGAATGAACACCGAATACAACCTGAGCCACCTCGACGAACTCGAAGCGGAGTCCATCTTCGTCATCCGAGAAGTGGCAGCACAATTTGAGCGACCGGCCATCCTGTTCAGCGGGGGGAAAGACAGCATTGTGGTGACGCATTTGGCGGCCAAAGCCTTTGCACCCGCGCGCATCCCCATGCCGCTTGTTCACATCGACACCGGGCACAACTTTCCAGAGACCATGGCGTTCCGCGATGCGCTGGTAGAGCGGTTGAATGCCCGCCTTGTTGTGGGGAGTGTCCAAGCGACCATTGATTCAGGTCGGGTGCAGGAAGAGTCCGGGGCGCACGCCAGCCGCAACCGCCTGCAAACCACGACCTTGCTCGACACCATCGAGGCCAACGGATTCGACGCGTGCATCGGCGGTGCGCGGCGGGACGAGGAGAAGGCGCGGGCGAAAGAGCGCTTCTTTTCGCACCGCGACGATTTTGGCCAATGGGATCCGAAGAACCAGCGGCCCGAGCTGTGGAACCTGTTCAACGGGCGGCACCGGCCAGGTGAGCATTACCGGGTGTTTCCGCTCAACAACTGGACGGAATTGGATATTTGGAACTACATCGCGCGGGAACAAATCGACTTGCCCTCGCTCTACTTCGCCCACGAACGAGACTGCGTGGTCCGGGGCGAGACCATCCTCGCTTGGAGCGAGCACTTGAACATGAAGCCCGATGAAGTCAAGCAGCGCATGCAGGTTCGCTTCAGGACCCTCGGCGACTTGACCATCACGGGGGCCATCCGCAGCGAGGCGGACACCGTGGAAAAAATCGCTGCAGAAGTAGCGGCCACCCGCATCACCGAGCGCGGGGGCAGAATGGATGACCGGCGGAGCTCCACGGCCATGGAGGACCGCAAAAAAGAAGGATATTTCTAATGGAGGCACTGACGAACAGCCTGCTGC
>CBFHPD010000214.1:0-21139 GCA_965657495.1 uncultured Flavobacteriales bacterium | reverse complement strand
GAAGCATTCAAGCTGTCAAGCGTCGTGATGCCGTCGACATCAAAGTCGCCGTCAACGTGCACTGAAGAGTAGAAGTCAGCATCGTCGCGGACCACGAAGCGTCCATCAATCAACACCGAATCACCGTACAACAACGCAACGTCCTCGCTGTAAGAAAGTTCAAGACCTGCAGCTCCGTCAGCTTCGATGACTACGTTGTAGTCACCATAGATGTGAAGGAAATCATTGTCGTCGTCGTTCAGGTAATCGAACTGATCATCAGTCTCGCCCAAGGTGATGTAATCGCTATCACCAGCAATCGACGCTACAGAATCACCCCACAAATCGAGGTTATTTCCTGCCCAGATTTCTGCATCACCAAATTCGGTGCTCATGGTCAAGTCGTAAGCATCATCCCAGTCATCCCGTTCGAAACGGAGACCAGCTACAACGTTATCATCATCTTCCAGCTCCAAGTAAGCCTCGCCGTAACCGTCATCTGAATCGATGTCAATCTGAAACTCGCCGTTTGAAAGATTACCCAAGTCAAAGTTCTCAGCGGTCACTTCCATACCAACATCGGCATGGTCGCCTTCCGACTCAGCATACACACGTGACAATCCGTATTCGATAGAGTCGTTAATCGCACCTGCCAGGATTTCAATATCGGCATCATCCTCGTCATCGTCAACGTCCATCTCAATTCCTGAGTAGGAGTAAGCATTCTCAACGAACAAGCGCGCATCGTATCGGTTCTCTGGTGAGTCATCATTTGACTCCATTTCGAGAGCCACTTGACCTGTTGAGTCACCTTCGATACGACCGGTCAGATAAAGGTTCTCGAAATCTGCGGTGATGGAATCAGATAACAACTCAATCTGGGAGTCAGAGAGGATGGCCAAGCCGTTGGAAGAAATGTTCACGATCGTGTCCGTAGCGATCTTATCCAACATCGCGTAGTTGAAGTCGAGCGTATCACCCGTTACGTCATCGACAGTGATGTCACCCGTAACGTTCAAGTTTTGATCCATCTGAACGTCGCTGTGGAATACAGCGTTGCCGTCAACATCCAAACTATCGTTCAACGTGGCCGTACCATCAACATCCAACGTGCTCTTCATGGTCGCAGCACCATCAACGTTCAACGTCGAGTCGAAGTCAACACCGTTCGCAGCGTTCAAGCTGTCAACCGTCGTGATGCCGTCAACATCGAAGTCACCGTCAACATCCGTGTTGCCATCAACGTGCAACGTAGAGTCGAAGTCAACACCCAAAGAAGCATTCAAGCTGTCAAGCGTCGTGATGCCGTCAACATCGAAGTCTCCGTCAACGTCCGTGTTGCCATCAACGTGCAACGTAGAGTCGAAGTCAACACCCAAAGAAGCATTCAAGCTGTCAACCGTCGTGATGCCGTCGACATCGAAGTCTCCGTCAACGTCCGTGTTGCCATCAACGTGCAACGTGGAATCGAAGTCAACACCGAGCGAAGCATTCAAGCTGTCAACCGTCGTGATGCCGTCGACATCTAAGTCCAAATCAACGTTCACATCATCGTTGAAGTCTGCTTGGCCGTCAACCTCCAAGGTAGAGTTGAAGTCAACACCGAGCGAAGCATTCAAGCTGTCAACCGTCGTGATGCCGTCGACATCTAAGTCCAAATCAACGTTCACATCATCGTTGAAGTCTGCTTGGCCGTCAACCTCCAAGGTGGACTCGAAGTAAACCCCATCGGCAGCGTTCAAGCTGTCAACCGTCGTGATGCCGTCAACGTTCAAGTTGTCGTCGATTTGCACATTGCTGTGGAACGTGGCGTTGCCGTCAACGTCCAAGCTGTCGTTCAACGTCGTAACGCCATCGACGTCCAAAGTACCCTCCAACCAAGTGGTTGAGTTCGCACCCACTGCACGGCCCGAGGTCCAGTGCAATTCGTCGGTCGTGATCCGTCCGTAGTTGAAGATTTCAAACGTGGTCAACTCGTCAATTTCAGCCTCATCGGCATCGAGAACGTCGAACGTGCCTTGGTCAGCCGAAATGTTGTTCGCAGCGAACAACGAGCGGACGCGGTAATCGACATCCAAGTTGTTGACGCGCGTGATGCTCGGGTCGAGCGTCACTTGCTCCTCCTGGACAGCAATGCCGAAGGTCGACTTGTTCCAGTAAAGGACATCGATGATTGAATCCTCACGCGTGATGGCGCGGGTCTCTTCTGCCTTCAAAGCGGCATCCAAGATGTCGTCTGCATCAGCAAGTGAAGTAGCTGCGCTCATGTAGTTCGCACCACCGTTGGCGATGTAAGAACCGTCAGCATCCAAGCCAGCACCCGTTTGGGTAGCGTCCAACTCGTCCTGCAACTCACCCTCGCGGGTCGTAGCACGCAACACTTCGTCGTCGATGTTCGCTTGGAGCGAATCGCTGATCTCGATGTCCGCGTCGATGCGAGCTTGCTCTTCATCGTCGATGTTGTCCTGCAATACGCCTTCAGCGGTCATAGCACGGTTCATCTCATCAACGATGTTCTGCTGGAGCGAATCGCTGATCGCGATGTCCGCGTCGATGCGAGCTTGCTCTTCATCGTCGATGTTGTCCTGCAATACGCCTTCAGCGGTCATAGCACGCAACTCTTCGTCGTCAATGTTCGCTTGGAGCGAATCGCTGATTTCGATGTCCGCGTCGATGCGAGCTTGCTCTTCATCGTCGATGTTGTCCTGCAATACGCCCTCAGCGGTCATCGCACGCAACTCTTCGTCGTCAATGTTCGCTTGGAGCGAATCGCTGATCGTGATGTCAGCACCAATGCGAGCTTGCTCTTCAGCCTTCAACGCAGCATCCAACAAGTCATCTGCGTTGTCCAATGAAGTAGCACCGTCGATGTAGCTCGTTCCAGCATTGCTGTTGTACGAACCGTCCGCAGCGAGACCTGAACCCGCTTGGGTTGCATCCAACTCGCCTTGGATGTCGTCCTCTCGTGCGATTGCGCGAGCGATTTCATCGTCGATGTTTTCCTGCAGCGTGTCAGCAGCCGTATTCAATTGACCAAAAGAAGCCAAGTGATTCAATTCCGTAGCATCAGCAGCCGTAACAGTACCGCCGAAGTTTCCAGAACCCGTGACAGTCAAATCGCCGTCAACAGTTGTGTTGTCCAACGTCGTCTCCCCATCGACGTTAAGGTCACCTGTGACTTGAGCATCGAGTCCGATGCTGATTGTGCCGTCAACAACAGCGTTGCCGTCAACTTGAGCGTTGCCGCCCACCGTAGAGTTGCCGCCCACCGTAGAGTTGCCGTCCACTGTAGAGTTGCCGTCCACCTGGATGTCTTCATAAACCCGAACTTGCGTAGAGTACAGGTTGTCAATCGTGCCTTCCGGTGAGTACATGTCCACCGCGACATTGAAATTCTGAACATCCAAGTTGTCGATATCACCATCCTGAGCGTCCACCTGGTTTGCTTCAATCGTCGAAGCATTCAAAGTGTTCATGCTCATAGCGGTGTATGGCGACTCCAATTGCACCGTGTTGCCGGAATTTTGGAAGTAGTTCGCCGTCTCGATGATTTCGGTCCAAGTCGCTGCGTCTGCGCCTTCGGTAACCAAATTCAAGTTGTCGATTTGCTCTTGCAGATCGGCATCACCTGCCTCACGTGCGGTCGCTTCGTTCGCGATTGCAACAACATTCTGACCGATTGCGTTTGCATTCGCAGCATCGCCAAATTGACGAGCACTCACCTCATTGGCCAACGCCATTTCGAGGTCCTGAATGTCTCCGTCGTTCGAAGTGATTTGGTCCTGCAAGTCACCTTCGGCAGCCGTAGCGCGAGAGACTTCGTTGCTGATGCTCGTTTGCAAGCCGCTCACTGCATTCGTGCGCGTGATGGCTTCCTGTTCAATGGCGTCTTGCAACAGCCCTTCAGCCGTCATTGCGCGAGATTCCTCGGCTTCGATGGCGTCTTGCAACAGCCCTTCAGCCGTCATTGCGCGAGATTCCTCGGCTTCGATGGCGTCTTGCAACAGCCCTTCAGCCGTCATTGCGCGAGATTCCTCGCTGTCAATGTTCGTCTGCAATTGAGAGTCGGCGCTTTGGCGATCCTGAACTTCCTGAGCCAAGTTGCTCGCAATGACTCCACGAGCCGTCGTTGCTTCCGATTCAATTTGATTCTCACGGTTCGTAGCACGCGTGATTTCAGCTTGCAGATCGTCAGCATTCGTGCTGATGTTCGTAGCATTCGTTGAGATAGCTGAAGCATTCGTGTCGATTTGTCCTTGTAAATCACCTTCAGCGGTCATAGCCCGGCTGGTCTCTGCGGCGATTGCGGCATCCAAAGCAACGTCAGCATCAACCAACGAAGACTCGCCGTCCAAGTGGTTCGTGCCCGTGTAACCTGGGTGCGTCGGCACGCCGGAAACACCATTCAATTCACCGGAAACGAATCCGCTTGCGGCAGCAGCGTTTGCGATGCGGTAACCATTGTCATCAATATCAGACTGCAGTGCATCGTCCGCGTTTTGGCGGGCCGTCGCTTCTGCATCGATGTTGCCTTGCAACTGCGTATCCGCATTGCCGCGAGCCGTAGCTTCTGCATCGATGTTGGACTGCAATTGCGTGTCAGCATTGCCGCGAGTCGTTGCCTCAGCTGCCAAGTCCAAGTTCAACTGATCGATGTCGCCATCGTTCGAGGTGATTTGACCTTGGAGGTCAGAGTCAGCGCTTGCGCGAGTCGTAGCCTCAGCGTCAATGTTCGACTGCAACTGCGTGTCAGCATTCGCGCGGGCCGTAGCTTCTGCGTCGATGTTCGACTGCAACTGCGTGTCAGCGTTGCCGCGAGTCGTAGCTTCTGCGTCGATGTTTGACTGCAACTGCGTGTCAGCATTCGCGCGGGCCGTAGCCTCTGCGTCGATGTTTGACTGCAATTGGGTGTCAGCGTTCTGACGAGCCGTGGCTTCAGCGGAATCGCCAGCATCCACGTAGCCCTTCGTAGCAGCATCGCTGTCTGCAGTTGGGGTGGGAACAGAAACCGCGCCATTAAAGGTAGAGGCACCGTCCACTGTGAGCGAACCATCCAATTCCAATGTGCTCGTCGGACCCACACCATGTGCGCTTATGAACGTCAAGTTCTCAGTGTCCAAGTTTTGGATCAGAGCTTCTTCGAAGTCAGCGTTACCAGCGCTCAAGTAGTTGAACAGACCCGTAGCAGCCGAGAAGGCACCTGGGATGTCCAACGTTCCGTTGACCGTCAAGTCCTGAACATCAATGTCATTGAATGACATGCTGCCATCCGCATTGATGGTCATGTTAGCGAAGATGTCCGCTAAGTCAGCAGTGTTCTGGTCGACCGCGATTTGCAGCAGGCTGATGTCGCCTTCTGCGTCCTCGATCATGCCCAACAAAGCAGCGCCTTGGTCGGCATTGCCCGTGATCTGACCTTGGAGGTCAGACAACGTGTTGTTGGTTGCGGTAACGAACGAGTTGAAGTCGCCTTCGTGGTCGCCCAAGGCGGTCCACAGAGCAGCAATCTCCTCTTCTTGTCCGTTGAGCGCATACATCGCTACGGGCACTGCTTGCACAGCAACGTCCCCGAAGGAGGCATACGTTCCGGTTCCGGCATCCACTTCGATTTCGAAGTGCAGGCCGGCCGCAGACCAATCGACATCAGATAACGACGTGCCCGCAGAGGTCACACCGGAACCGATGGTCAAGGCCAGGTTACCGAACTGGTTGGTTAATACGCTGGCATGCTCTTCTTGCCAGACTGTGGTTGCCCCGTCTTTCAACGTGACTCGCACGGCAAGTTCGGTGTCCGCCAGAGGATCACCGTCGGCATCACGGGCGACCGCCTGGTAGGCGACTCCGTAGCTCGAATCCTGCGCTTGCAGAATTGTTAATGCTCCGAATAAACAGAGCAGGGAGAGGAAAAGTGTACGCATCACTTTTATCTTGGTTAAGATTTCAGAACTCGAATATACGAGAAAATTCTCGACAAACAACGAATGTCTCGCGACAAATTTCTATTAAGCATCGGTCAAAGATGGTTCTATACAACGTAACAGTAAGTGTGAGCCCCGAAAAATCGGGGGATTGGCTGCATTACATGCGGTCTGAACACATTCCGGATGTAATGGCAACGGGCATGTTCCGCGATTGGAAAATATGCCGAATTCATGCCGAAGAAGAGGGCGGCGAAGCCTACTCTGTGCAATATGTGGCCCATGACGGGCGCGCTTTGGAGCATTACCTCCAACACCACGCACCCGCCCTACAAGCCGACCATACGCAGCGCTTTGGAAAACATACAGCTGCATTTCGTACGATTTTGTCGATTTTAGACGAAGGTTCATCAGCGCGGTAAACGAGACGAAATTAGACAATGTTTCAAGAATCAGACGTCAAGGCCAAAAAACACCTCGGCCAGCACTTTTTAAAAGACGCCAGCGTCGCCGAACGGATCGCCGCGGCGCTGAGCGAAGGCGCGTGCAAAGGACGGGTGTTGGAAATCGGACCGGGAACCGGAGCGTTGACGAAGCCGCTGCTCAAGCGGACGCACGAGCCGCCGTTTGGGTTGGAATTGGACCGTGAGAGCGTTGCTTACCTCGTGGGGTCAGGCACCTTGCCGGCGGAGCACGTGCTCGAGCGGGATTTGCTGAAGTGGTCGCCGGCGGAGCATGCGGCCTTTGCGGACACGCCGTTTGCCCTGGTCGGAAACTTCCCGTATAATATTTCTTCGCAGATCCTGTTTTGGGCCCTTGACCACCGAGGCCAAATCCCGGAAGTCGTAGGCATGTTCCAGAAGGAAGTCGCCGAACGCGTCGTCGCCCCCCACGGGTCGAAAACCTACGGCATCTTGAGCGTACTCATTCAACTGCACTACGACGCCGCCTACCTCTTCACGGTGCCACCGGGCGCCTTCAACCCACCGCCCAAGGTGCAGAGCGGGGTCATCCGTTTGGCCCAAAAACCCCACCCGCCGGAAGGCATCGACTACGCCCACCTCAAGCGCGTCGTCAAAGCCGCGTTCAACCAACGGCGCAAAACGCTGCGCAACGCCCTGCGCGCCGGCGGCCTCGACATCAGCCAAGTCCCCCCCGAAACCCTCGCCCTGCGCGCCGAACAACTCAGCCCCGACGACTTCGCCCACCTCACCCGGCTGCTCCCCGATTGATACCTTATATATAGGTGTCCAGAAAATCACCCGTTCTTAACGCTCGCTCACCCCGGGCACGCGTCCCCCTGACTACCTTTGGCAAAAAGGCCTTGCAATGACCAAGACCGTGACTTTACAGGAATTCATCATGGACGGCCAAGCGGCCTTCCCTTTCGTGTCGGGCCAGCTCACGCGGCTCCTGACGGACCTCGCCATCGGCGCGAAAATCGTCAACCACCAAGTGAACCGGGCGGGGCTCGCGGGCATTTTGGGTGCAACCGACCAAATCAACGTCCAAGACGAGCAACAGCAGAAGCTCGACGTATTTGCGGACCGCACGTTCCAGCGCATCCTCACCGCCGGCAAATCCGTCGCCGGCATCGGCTCGGAAGAGCGGGAGGATTTCATCTTGTGCGGCGATGAAGGGCGCCACGGCAAGTACGTGGTGATGATCGACCCACTCGATGGCAGTTCGAACATCGACGTCAACGTTTCCATCGGCACCATCTTCAGCATCCACAAGCGGACCACACCGATGGGCGAGCCGCTCACCGACCAGGACTTTCTCCAACCGGGCGACCAGCAAGTCGCAGCCGGCTACATCCTCTATGGCTCCTCGACCATGCTCGTGTACACCACTGGCACGGGCGTGAACGGTTTCACGTTGGACCCAGCGGTCGGCGAGTTCTTCCTCAGCCACCCCGGCATGCAGTTCCCCGAGCACGGCTCCACCTACAGCATCAACGACGCCTTGCTCGCGCGCGCGACGCCGCCCGTGCGCGCCTTTGTGGACGGCTGCCGGGAAACCAGCGACCCCGCCTTTCGGGCGCGCTACATCGGTTCCCTTGTGGCGGACTTCCACCGCAACCTCATCCACGGAGGGATTTACCTCTACCCCTCTCTGGAAAGCAAGCCCGAAGGGAAGCTCCGGCTGTTGTACGAGTGCGCGCCACTTGCATTCATTGCGGAGCAAGCTGGGGGTTCGGCAGAGGACGACCGCGGTCGCATCATGGAGCGGGTGCCGGGCCACTTGCACGAGCGCGTCCCTTTTTATGTGGGAACGCGGCACTTGTTGCACGCCTTGAACGCCTGCCGCAAAGCCACCTGACCCGCGTACCTTTGTGGCATGGAAAGCCCCATGCGACCCGCGGACCTGCTCGCCCATTACCAGCGCGACCCCCGCACCTCCGCCCTCACCGCTGCCCTCAAACCCGAGGAGGCGAAGGTAGAACTGAAGGGAGCGTGCGCCTCCTCCGTACCGTTGATTGCTGGTGCTCAATCCATTACGGCTGGCGGATCCCACCTCTTCATCCTGGACGACAAGGAACAAGCGGCCTATTTCCTGAACGACCTCGAGCAGCTCCTCGGCAAGGACGCCCCGTTGTTTTTTCCGCGGTCCGCCCGGGTCCCCTACCAAGAGGAAGTCACGGAAAACGCGAACATCGCCATGCGCGCCGAGGTCCTCAACGAGATCCGCGTGCGGGGCAACGGCGTGGTGGTGGTCAGCTTCCCGGAGGCCCTCGCTGAGCGCGTCATCAGCCGGAAGGAACTGAACGACCAAACGTTCACGTTGGCCTTGCGGGAGCAGTTCACGATGGAATTCCTCGACGACGTGTTCATCACGTACGGATTCCACAAGGTGGATTTCGTCTACGAGCCGGGGCAATACGCCATTCGCGGGGGCATTGTGGACATCTTCTCGTACAGCTTTGACTACCCGTATCGCATCGAATTTTTTGGGGACGAGGTGGAGTCCATTCGGAAGTTTGACCCCGTCAACCAACTGAGCATCAACAAGATGACGAAGGCTGTCATCGTGCCTAACATCGGGAACAGCACCTTGCACGAGAGCGTGGAGCCGTTCTTCAATTTCCTGCCGTCGGACACCGTCATTTGGTCGACGGATGTGGAGCGCATGCGGAAGGGGCTCGCGGCGGCATTCGAGCGGGCGGAGAATGCGTTTGAGCGCACTTCAGGCCAAATCCAATTCACCCCGCCCGACGAGCTCTTCATCGCTCCCGACCGCCTCGACGCCCTCCTCGCCCCTTTCCGGGTCGTCGAATTCGACGGCGGCACCACTTTCCCCGAGCGGACCGTTTGCGCTTATGACATCCAGCCCCAGCCTAGCTTCAACAAGAACTTCGACCTCATCGGCGCCAACCTCCGATCGAATGCCAAGCAGGGCTACACGAACGTCATCGTCGCCGGCCAAGCCACCCAACTCGAGCGCTTGTACGACATCTTTGCCGACCGGGAAGAAGACGTGCCCTACCACGCGCTGCCGATGGAACTCACGGCCGGCTTCGTGGACAAGGGCCTCCGCCTCCTCGTCTACACCGACCACCAACTCTTCGAGCGCTACCACCGTTTCCGCCTCAAAGAGAGCTTCAAAAAGAACAAGCAGGCCCTGACCCTCAAGGAGCTCCTGGCCCTCGAGCCGGGTGACTTCGTCGTGCACGTCGACCACGGCATCGGCGAGTTCAGCGGACTCCAAAAGATCGACGTCAACGGCAAGGAACAGGAAGCTATTCGGTTGACTTACAAGGGGGGAGACGTGCTGTACGTCAGCATACATTCCCTCCACCGCATCGCCAAATACACGAGCAAGGAAGGCACCGCACCGAAGATTTCCAAGCTCGGATCGGGCGCTTGGCAGGCCACCAAGTCGAAGACCAAATCGCGGGTGAAAGAGTTGGCCTTCGACCTGCTCCAACTCTACGCCAAGCGGATGCAAGCGCCCGGGCATGCGTTCGCCCCCGACAGCTACCTCCAACACGAGCTCGAGGCGAGCTTCATGTTCGAGGATACGCCCGACCAGCACGCGGCCTGCGAGGCCGTCAAGCGGGACATGGAAAAGTCGGCACCGATGGACCGGTTGGTCTGCGGGGATGTGGGCTTTGGAAAGACGGAAGTAGCGGTGCGAGCGGCCTTCAAGGCGGCGACCGACGGGAAGCAGGTGGCGGTTTTGGTCCCCACCACCATCCTGTCAATGCAGCATCACCGCAGCTTCTCCCGGCGGCTCAACGACTTCCCCGTGACGGTCGACTACATCAACCGGTTCAAGACCGGCAAGGAGCTCACGGCCACGTTGAAAAAGCTAGAAGCCGGCGAAATCGACATCCTCGTTGGCACCCACGCCATTGTGGGCAAACGTGTGAAATTCAAAGACTTGGGGCTGCTCGTCATCGACGAAGAGCAGAAATTCGGCGTAGCCGTGAAGGACAAGCTCAAGACGCTGAAAGCCAACGTGGACACCCTCACGCTGACGGCCACACCCATTCCGCGGACCCTGCAGTTCAGCCTCATGGGCGCGCGCGACCTCAGCATCATTTCGACGCCCCCGCCGAACCGGCAACCCGTTGATACCGTGCTCGCTCCGTTCAATGAGGAGGTCATCCGGGACGCCGTTTCCTACGAAATCAGCCGCGGCGGCCAGGTCTTCTTCGTCAACAACCGCGTGGGCAACATCAAGGAAGTGGCCGGCATGATCCAGCGGTTGGTACCGGATGTGCGCGTGGGCATCGGGCATGGCCAAATGGAAGGCAAGCAACTCGAGGAGGTCATGGCCCGCTTCATCGACGGCTCCTATGACGTCCTTGTCGCCACCACCATCATCGAGTCCGGCATCGACATTTCCAACGCCAACACCATCATCATCAACGACGCCCAACACTTCGGGCTCAGCGACTTACACCAGTTGCGTGGGCGGGTGGGCCGGTCGAACAAGAAGGCGTTTTGCTACCTGCTCGCGCCGCCCTTGCACGCCTTGCCCGACGAGAGCCGCAAGCGCTTGCAGGCCATCGAGCAGTTCAGCGACCTCGGCAGCGGCATCCAGATTGCCATGCGCGACCTCGACATCCGGGGGGCCGGCGATTTGCTCGGGGGCGAGCAGAGCGGGTTCATTTCGGAGCTCGGGTTTGACATGTACCAAAAAATCCTCGCAGAAGCCGTGCAAGAGCTCAAGGATGAGCAATTCGAGGACCTGTTCCACAGCGACGACGCACCGCGCCGCTTCGTGCGGGAAGCCGCCATCGAATCGGACTTCCAGCTCCTGCTGCCCGACGATTACGTCAGCGACATCCCCGAGCGCATCGCCCTGTACCGGGAACTTGACGACCTCGACAAGGAAGCGGATTTGGCGGCGTTCAAGGCACGGCTGGAGGACCGGTTTGGCCCCATTCCACAGGAAGCCGAAGACCTCATCGACACCATCCGCTTGCGGTGGCTCGCCGAGTTCCTCGGCATGGAAAAGGTGGTGCTGAAGTCCGGGAAGATGATTGCCGCGTTCGTGTCCGACGAGCAGTCGCCGTACTTCCAAGGGCCTGTTTTCCAGCGGGTTCTCGACTACCTGAAGCAGTTCCCGCGCATCACCAAGATGTACCAACGCAACGGGGGACTCCGGATGGCCATCGAGGACGTGGGGACGACACATGCCGCGTTGGAACATTTGGAACGGATGGCCGGCGTCAAGGCCGAACAAGCGGCACCGGACTACGCGCCGGAACCAGCGGGGCAGTGAGGCGCCGCGGTCGTTACCAGCGGTAGGCGAGCTGCAATCCCGCGACACGCCCAGGAATGGACATGTTCGCGCCGGACGGACGGTAGCTGCGCCGGGCGTAAGCATCCGCCGTGGCGTTCACCGCAACGTGGCCCGTCAGGGCGACGTGGTGACCGAGCCGGTACGTGGCCCCGATGAGGGCGCGCAGCTCGCGGTGCACCCAGGTGTTCGGACCTGCGGACTCGGAAAACGTGTAGCGGTCCCGGTTGATTTCAAAACCGACGAACCCGCGAACCGGAGAGGTCGCAGGAGCCGAGGGGTGGAAGCGGACCCCGCATCCCACCGATGAACCCGCTTCCACATCGCTCCATTCGATGTCCGTGCCGAGGACCGGAGCGAGGGGCTGGGACACCATGGCGCCTCCCAATACGTAAGCGGAGAACTCCGGGTGGAACCAGCGTTCAAGGGAAGCCACGGCTTGGCCGCGGACGAGGCGATTGAGGTCCCATCCGATCGCCCATTTGGCCTGCACATCCTCCTCCACCGCACGCTCTACGACATACTCCTGCCCCTGCATCGGCGCCGAAAAAGCCCAAGCAAAAACGCACATCAACCCAAAAAGGCGGAGTCTCAACATGTTGCGGTATACGTCCATTGTTACGCCGAAGTTACGAAAATTATCTCAATGTTAAGTGAATGTTACGCGCAGGCGATGCGCGCCCCGTCGCCGTAGCTTTGCGCCATGCTCCCGCAGATGACTTTTCAGGACGGTGAGGATTTCCGTGAAGGCCAAATCCTGCTCATCGACAAACCCCTCACTTGGACCTCCTTCGATGTCGTCAATAAACTCCGCTACACCATACGCAAAACGTTCGGGTTCAAGAAAATAAAGGTCGGTCACGCCGGCACCTTGGACCCGCTCGCCACGGGCGTGCTCGTGCTCTGTACTGGGCGAATGACCAAGCAGATCAACGCGTTGATGGCCGAAGAAAAGGCCTACACCACCACGGTCCGGTTGGGCATCACCACCGCCTCATTGGACGCCGAGACGCCGGTGGACGCGCGCACGGATGCCAGCCACATCACACCTGCGGCAATCGAGGAGGCCCTGCACGCCTTCCGCGGCACGATCTCCCAGCAGCCCCCCGTGTATTCTGCGAAGAAAGTGGACGGAAAACGGGCGTACAAAGTGGCACGCGCCGGGGGTGACGTCGCCCTGCGCCACGTCGAAGTCAACGTGTCCGACATCCAGTTAACGGGGTGCGAATCCGTGGTGAGCGAGGGCGTTGCGGCGGTGGATGCCACGCTCCACATCCGCTGCTCGAAAGGCACGTACATCCGGTCGATCGGGCGGGATTTGGGGGCGGCACTTGGGGTCGGCGGGTCGTTGGTGGCGCTGAGGCGCACGGCGAGCGGGGATTTTCGCGAGGAGCAGCTGTGGACGGTGGCGGAAGCGGTGGCCCGCATCGAGGCGTGCGGAACCACTTGACACGCATGTCGCGATTTTGTACCTTTGCCGGCTGATTCGACGGATGCGCCGTTGAACAGTGCAAATCGCCTCACAGCCGAAAATCCTCCTGCGTTTTGGAAAGAATGAAACTCTCCCATTTCAAGTACGACATTCCTGAGGATTTGATCGCCCAGTACCCGCTGGACAACCGCGATGATAGCCGCTTGCTCGTCGTGGACCGAGCGACCGGAACCTTCGAACACAAGATGTTCAAGGACGTGTTGGACGAGTTCGACCCCGGCGACGTGTTCGTGGCCAACGACACCCGGGTCTTCCCCGCCCGCCTCTACGGCAACAAGGAGAAGACGGGGGCGGTCATTGAAGTGTTCTTGCTCCGGGAATTGAACCGCGAGAGCCTGTTGTGGGACGTGTTGGTGGACCCTGCACGGAAGATCCGGATCGGCAACAAGTTGTACTTCGGTGAGAACGACGAATTGGTGGCGGAAGTCATCGACAACACCACTTCCCGCGGCCGCACGCTGCGGTTCCTCTTCGACGGCACGCCCGAACAGTTCATGGACGTGATCTTCAAGCTCGGCGAGACCCCGCTCCCCCGGTACATCACCCGCGACATCGAACCGGAAGACCGCGAGCGGTTCCAAACCATCTACGCGAAGAACCTCGGCGCGGTGGCTGTCCCCACGGCGGGATTGCACTTCTCGAAGCACTTGCTCAAGCGCCTGGAAATCAAGGGGATTGACATGGCCTACCTCACCTTGCACATCGGACTCGGCACCTTCCGGCCGGTGGAAGTGGAGGACTTGACGAAGCACAAAGTGGACTCGGAGCAGCTGAACATTCCGGAGGACTGCTGCGATTTGGTCAACCGTGCGAAGAACAATGGGAAAAAGGTCGTCGCCGTTGGCACCACGGCTTTGCGCGCCATGGAGACGTCGGTCAGCACCACCAACACGCTCAAGCCGCACAGCGGGTGGACGAACAAGTTCATCTTCCCGAAGTACGATTTCAAGATCTCCGACGCGTTGATCACGAACTTCCACACGCCCCAGAGCACGCTGTTGATGATGACGGCGGCCTTTGCGGGCTTGGATTTGATCAAGGAGGCATACGAAGAAGCCATCAAGGAGAAGTACCGCTTCTTCGCATACGGTGACGCGTTGCTCATCAAGTAATCGCGGCGGGCCGCCCTTTTTCCGGCTTTTTTCCTGAACTTCGTGGGGTACCAAATGGTTGAACATCCCATGAAGCACTTTACTCTCTTGACTTTGGCACTCGCGTTGGTAGCGGGTGCAGCGGCCCATGCGCCCGTTGAAGGTGACCCCGTTCCGGCAGCTGCTGAGCAGTCTACGGGTGAGTTGAAATTGGGCCAAACCGCGCCCCTCCTCGACCGCGAGATGCTCGGGGTAGATGGCGCCCAGCATTCCATCGCCTCGGAGATGGGCGAACGCGGCATCCTTGTGGTGTTCAGCTGCAACACCTGTCCGTTTGTGGTCGGAAACGGCGAGAAGTCGGAAGGCTGGGAAGGGCGGTACATGGAGACGGCCGCGCGGCTGCGCGATCAGGGATTTGGCATGATCCTCGTCAACTCGAACGAGGCCAAACGCGGCAACGTCGACTCGTACAAAGCCATGCAAGAACACGCGGAAGAGCGCGGATACCGCATCCCCTACCTCGTGGATGAGAACCACGTGCTCGCCGATGCCTTCGGCGCGATGAAAACGCCCCATGTTTACCTGCTCGACGCCAGCGGCACCCTTGTTTACCGCGGCGCCATCGACGACAACGTCAACCGCGCAGCAGACGTGAAGGAACGCTTCGTCTTGTCAGCCGTCAAGGACCTCGTCCGCGGCCGGCCCGTGGCCATTTCTGAAACCCCGGCAGTGGGCTGCAGCATCAAGCGCGTCCAGTCGTAAGGCGCACCCCGCGCACGACATCAGCACGGCAACCCTCCGCTCAGAGCGGGAGGTTGCCGTGTTTCTTTTTCGGCAACTTGGCCGCCTTGTTCGTGAGCATGTCGAAGGCGCGGATGAGCTTCTTCCGGGTATAGGACGGGGCGATGACCTCGGACACATAGCCGCGCGCCGCTGCGTTGTATGGATGGGCGAACAGCTCGGCGTATTCTGCCTCCTTGGCCGCGAGGGTAGCCGCCGGGTCCTCGGACGCCGCGATCTCCTTCCGGAAGATGATTTCCGCCGCCCCTTTCGCGCCCATGACCGCGATTTCTGAGGTGGGCCAGGCGTAGACCAAATCCGCCCCGATGTGCGAGCTGTTCATCACATCGTACGCCCCGCCGTATGCCTTCCGGGTGATGACGGTGATGCGGGGCACCGTGGCCTCGCTGAACGCGTAGAGCAACTTCGCCCCGTTGCTGATGATGCCGTTCCACTCTTGGTCCGTACCCGGCAAAAAGCCCGGCACGTCTTCGAAGACGAGAAGCGGCACGTTGAAGGCGTCGCACGTCCGCACGAAGCGGGCCGCCTTGTTCGACGCCTTGATGTCGAGCACCCCGGCGAGGAAGGCGGGCTGGTTCGCCACGATGCCGATGCTCCGCCCCGCGAGGCGCGCAAAACCGCACACGATGTTCTCGGCGTAATCCCGCTGTACTTCGCAGAAACTGCCCGCATCGACGGTGCCTTCAATCGCCTCCCGGATGTCGTACGGCTGCTGCGCATTCGCGGGCACGAGGCCATCCAGTTCCGGGCGCTCCTCGGCGCCGGGCGCGTAAGGCAGCGCCGGTGGCAGCTCCTCGCAATTGGACGGCAAGTAGGACAACACGCGTTTCATTTGGGCGATGACGAGCGCCTCGTTGGCGGCCGTGAAGTGGGTGACGCCGGATTTGGACGCGTGCGCCTTCGCCCCGCCCAACTCCTCGCTCGTCACCTCCTCGTGCGTCACGGTCTTCACCACGTTGGGCCCCGTGACGAACATGTAGCTCGAGCCCTCCGCCATGAAGATGAAATCCGTCAACGCCGGGCTGTAAACCGCGCCACCGGCGCACGGCCCCAAGATGCCGCTCAACTGCGGAATCACGCCGCTCGCTTGGACGTTCCGGTAGAAAATGTCCGCGTAACCGCCGAGCGAAACCACGCCCTCTTGGATGCGGGCGCCACCGCTGTCGTTGAGCCCGATCACCGGCGCGCCGTTCTGCATCGCCAGGTCCATGATGCGGCAGATCTTCTCCGCGTGGGCTTCGGCAAGGGAGCCGCCGAGCACCGTGAAATCTTGGGAAAACACGTAGACAGGACGGCCGTCGATGCGGCCATAACCCGTGACCACGCCATCGCCAAGGAACTGCTGCTTGTCGAGGCCGAAGTTGGTCGAGCGGTGCTTGACGAGCATGCCGATTTCTTCGAACGTATCGGGGTCGAGCAGGAGGGTGATCCGCTCGCGCGCAGTCAGCTTGCCTTTCGCGTGTTGGGCTTCGATGCGCGCTTCTCCACCGCCTTTGAGCGCTTCGACGCGCAGGTTTTCAAGGCGTTCCATCGGGGATTGGGGGGTGTCTGCCATGTGAGGTCGTTGTGGGCCCGCGGTGGCGAGCGCCCGGTTCGGGGGGTGCGCGGCAGCCGCTTTTCGGGCCAAATCCCGCACCCTGCGAAACTACGGCGAAACCCATGCGCATCCGAACGCGTAGGGGAGAACGCGGGACGCGGATTTGGCCTTCCCAAACCTGCGCATTCCGTGGTAAATTTGCACACCCACAAAACGGCACCTCATGCACCGATCCCATACTTGCGGCGAACTGCGCCTCGATCACGCTGGTCAAACTGTCACCCTGAGCGGCTGGGTTCAACGATCCCGGGACCTCGGAGGGATGACCTTCGTCGACCTCCGGGATCGCTACGGCATCTCCCAACTCGCCTTCAACATGGACACCGACGAAAGCCTCTGCCTGCAAGCTCGGAAACTGGGGCGGGAATTCGTCATCAAGGCCACTGGTTTGGTGAAAGAGCGCGAGTCGAAAAACGCGAACATCCCGACCGGCGACATCGAAATTGAAGTGCAGCGCCTTGAGATCCTGAACGCCGCGAAGACGCCGCCCTTCACGATTGAAGACGCGACCGACGGCGGCGACGACCTCCGGATGCAATTCCGCTACCTCGACCTGCGGCGGAAGCCGGTGCAGAACAACCTGATGCTGCGCCACCGGCTGAGCATCGAGACGCGCAAGTACCTCGACAGCATCGCCTTCGTCGAAGTGGAGACGCCGTACTTGATCAAGTCCACGCCGGAAGGCGCGCGCGATTTCGTGGTGCCTTCGCGGATGAACCCGGGGCAGTTCTACGCCCTGCCGCAGTCGCCGCAAACGTTCAAACAGCTGCTCATGGTGTCCGGTTTCGACCGTTACTACCAGATTGTCAAGTGTTTCCGCGACGAAGACCTGCGCGCTGACCGGCAGCCGGAGTTCACCCAAATCGATTGCGAGATGGCCTTCGTGGAGCAGGAAGACATCCTCAACACCTTCGAGGGGCTGGTGCGGCATTTGTTCCAAACCGTCCTCGGCCACGAGATCGGGGACTTCCCGCGGATGACATACGACGAGGCGATGCAGCGCTACGGTTCGGACAAGCCGGACGTGCGCTTCGGCATGGAATTCCAGGACTTCGGGCCGGTTGCGCAAGGCAAGGGCTTCGGCGTTTTCGACTCGGCGGAAGCGGTGCTCGGCATCGTGGCGCCCGGCTGCGCGGAGTACACGCGGAAGCAGCTCGATGCGCTGACGGATTGGGTGAAGCGGCCGCAAATCGGGGCGAAAGGCCTGGTTTACTGCAAGGTGAATGCCGATGGCACGACCAAATCCAGCGTCGATAAGTTCTTCGACGATGCCGCCCGGGCGGCGTGGGTGGAGGCCGCGGGCGCGGAACCCGGCGACCTCATTTTGATGCTGTCAGGCGGGCTCGACAAGACCCGCAAACAACTGAACGAGTTGCGTTTGCACATGGGGTCGGCCCTGGGATTGCGCGATCCGAAGGTGTTCCGGCCGCTTTGGGTCATGGACTTCCCGCTCCTCGAGTGGGACGAGGAAACCGAACGGTACCACGCCATGCACCACCCCTTCACCTCGCCCAAACCGGAACACTTCGACCTCATCGACTCCGACCCCGGAGCGGTGCGCGCGAACGCGTACGACATGGTCATCAACGGCGTGGAAATCGGCGGCGGTTCCATCCGGATCCACGACCGGGCCATCCAAAGCCGCATGTTCGACCTGCTCGGGTTCACGCCCGAGGAAGCGGAGGCGCAATTTGGCTTCCTGATGAACGCCTTCACCTACGGGGCGCCGCCCCACGGCGGACTCGCGCTCGGGTTTGACCGGTTGTGCTCGCTGTTTGGCGGCAGCGACTCCATCCGGGATTTCATTGCATTCCCGAAGAACAACGCCGGCCGCGACGTGATGATCGATGCGCCGAGCCCCATCGACGGCGCACAATACAACGAGTTGTACCTTCGTTCCACCGCAGAAGATGCGGACAACGCTTAAAACTGACCCCCATGTACCCACCTGAACTGGTAGCTCCCATGCGCGAAGACCTGACGCAAGTCGGGTTCACGGAATTGACAACGTCTGATGCGGTCGATGCCGCCCTCGCTGAAGCGGGAACCGCCCTCGTGGTGTTGAACAGCGTGTGCGGCTGTGCAGCGGGCTCGATGCGGCCGGCCGTGAAGCTCGCCGTGCAACACAGCGCTGTACCGGCCAATTTGTACACTGCTTTTGCCGGTGTGGACCGGGATGCTGTGGACCGCGTGCGCCAGTACATGTTGCCCTACCCGCCGAGCTCTCCGAGCATCGGCCTGTTCAAGGACGGCAAGCTCGTCGCCATGGTGGAGCGCCACCACATCGAAGGCCGGACAGCCGAGATGATCGCCGACCACCTCAAGTTGGCCTTCGACGAATTCTGCAAGTAAACCCCGGACATGGCGCGCATTCTGACGGGCATCCAAGCCACGGGCACGCCCCACTTGGGCAACATTTTGGGCGCCATCCGGCCGGCGATTGCCCAAGCGAACGATCCGGCAAACGAGTCGTTCCTGTTCATCGCCGACATGCATTCCTTGACCCAAATCAAGGACGCCGCCACCCTGCGGGAAAACACCTACGCCGTGGCAGCTGCTTGGATGGCCTTCGGTTTGGACACCGAACGCTCCGTCTTTTACCGGCAAAGCGACGTGCCTGCCGCCGCGGAACTGGCGTGGTACTTGAACTGCTTCTTCCCGGTGAGCCGGCTGGAGTTGGCGCACAGTTACAAGGACAAGATGGCCCAGTTCAAGGATTCGGGCGCCGCAGCGTCGGTGAATACGGGCCTGTTCACCTACCCGATGCTCATGTCGGCGGACATCCTGCTGTACGATGCGGAACAGGTTCCGGTGGGCAAAGACCAAAAGCAACACCTCGAATTCACCCGCGACGTCGCGAGCCGATTCCACAACGCCATGGGCACGGAAGTCTTCGTCCTGCCCGAGGCGGTCATCCAGGAATCGGTCATGCTCGTGCCCGGTTTGGACGGAAACAAGATGTCCAAATCCCGGGACAACACCCTCAACATTTTCGACGACCCCAAGGCCCTCAAGAAACGGATCAACAAGGAAATTGAGACCGACGGCACAGCGCTCGAAGACCCCAAAGACCCGGACGCCAACCCCGTTCACGCGCTCTACGCCCTCATCGCAGGTGCATCCGAGGCGGAACGCATGGCCGATCAATTGCGGACAGGGGGCTACGGATGGGGGCACGCAAAAAAGGCCCTGCTCGAAGCCGTGGTGGACGGATTCGCCGATGAACGCGACACCTTCAACCGGCTGATGGCGGACCGAGGCGCACTCGACGAAGCGCTGCAGGCCGGTGCTGAACGGGCCGAGGCGGTGGCTCACGACGTGATGAACCGGGTGCGCGGGGCGCTCGGCTACGGGGCGCGGTAGGAATTTTTGGCACGGTGATTGCCAACAGCGGCGAGGTCCTTCGTCGTTTTTAACCTTTCACCGACATGAAATTCATCCTTCCTCTGAGTGCAGCCCTCTTGTTCAGTGCTGCGGGTTTGGCCTCCAACGAAAAGTCCCTCGAATCGGAAATCGACCACGTGGTCGTGTACCAGCAAGGCGCTCAGGTGGAGCGGATTGCGGACTTCAATTTCAACTCCGGCCGCTCGGCACTCGTCTTCACCGACCTGAACACGGCCATCGACCCCGCCCAGCTCCGGGTCACGGGCAACGGGGATTTCATGGTGCTTAGCATCTCACACCGGTACCACACGGACACGTTGTCCGGGGGGGCATCTGCTGCTTCGCGCGAGGCGCTGCAAGTGGAGCGCAACGAGAAAACGAAGGCCATCAACCGGCTGAACGCGCGGCGGGTGATTTACGACCGGGAAGAAAACTTGCTGCTGAACAACCAAAGTTTCACGGTCAAGGACAGCGGGGTGGATTTGGCGCGCTTGATGGAAGCGGATGCCTTTTTCCGCGAGCGCTTTACGGCGGTGCTCGAGGGCCGGCAGGAGATTGATTTGGCCGTCGAAAAGCTGAACGAGGAGATCCAGCAAATCGATCGGCAGATGGGCCAACTGCCGCAGCTGCGCACCGCCACTTCGCTCGAAGTGCTCGTCAACATCGAAGCTGAGGCCGCCGGAAAAGGCAAACTCCTGCTCTCCTACTGGATGGCCAACGCCGGTTGGAGCCCCTCGTACAACGCTCGGGTTGAAGACATTACGGACCCTTTGAAGCTGGAATACCAGGCGATGGTGCACCAAAACACGAACGAAGACTGGGAGGATGTCAGCATGAGCATCGCCACGGGAACACCCAGTAAAAACCGCACCAAACCCACCCTGCAACCGCGCGTCCTCGACGGTGCCTACACCGGCCGACCGGTCGGACCCGCCTCCGCCAATGCGTGGCTCCGCGCGCAGCCCTACAACCCCAACGTGAACCAAGTGCGCGGGCAGCTCTACGACGCCCAAGGCAGCCCCCTCGTGGGCGCGCGCGTCATCGCCCAAGGCACCAACGTCTCCACGGTCACCGACATCAACGGCTTCTACACCATGGCCGTTCCCCAAAACACCATGAACATCTC
>CBFHPD010000213.1:0-26904 GCA_965657495.1 uncultured Flavobacteriales bacterium | reverse complement strand
ATGGCAAACAGGCCGCCTTGGTTCGGGATACCGGTCAATTCAGCGCAGTACTGGTCGCCACCGAGAAAGGTGCACGGATTCGGCGACACTCCGTTGTTGTTGCACACGATTTCCAAGCCCACATCCGCAAAGGACAAGGTTTCACCAGCCCCAGAATCGGCAATCAACGTGGCATCCACGAGGATAATGGAGTCCAATGGCAGTTGGAAAGCAGGGTCAATTTCAGACGCATCCACCGGCACCAACACGTGGAACACGTCGTTGTAGTCCACGTCCACGTAAGCCGTGTCGAACTGTTCTCCCACAGAAGCGTCCGGGGAAGCCCCCCAAGCAGCTGTGCCAAAATCAAAGTCCGCCGCACATTGGGCAAAGGCGGAACCCGCTGTTAAGGAAAGCGCAAGCGCAGTAATGATGTGTTTCATGATTCAGAAGGTTTGGCACCCAACGAGCGTTCGGTTTCTTCCATCACCACCATATCAAACGCTTCCGATGCGGTCGGGGTGATGTTCAGCACGCGGTCCAATTGGGAGATTTGGATAAGCTTTTCGACGGAAGGCTGCAAGCCGCAGAGCACAAAAGTGCCCGCGTTGTCACGGCACAACCGGTTCCCCACGAGTACTGCGCTCAGTCCGCTGCTGTCGCAGTAACGCGCTTCGCTGAGGTCGAGCACCATGTTGAAATGGCCATCGTTCGCCAAAGCAACGAATTCAGCCTTGAGTTCAGGGGCATACCGAGCGTCCAGCTTTTCAATGTGGACTTTAATCGTCGCGACGGCTTCGCGTTGTTCAACTGAGAAATTCATTCAAGTGGGTTATTGTGCGCTAATATAAGTTGTCTCCGCGTTCATCGCACGCCTGCAAGGAGGTAGATTACAGCCATCCGCACGGCAACGCCGTTTTCGACTTGGTCCAAAATGATGGCGTGCTCGCTGTCCGCCACGTCACTCGCAATTTCCACCCCGCGGTTGATCGGGCCTGGGTGCATGATGGTGACCGGATGATCGAGCCGGTTCAACCGCGCTTGGGTCAAGCCAAATCGCGCCTGGTATTCACGAAGCGATGGGAAGTATGGCACCACGTCCTCCCCACCCTGTCGCTCGAGTTGGATCCGCAGCATGTTGGCTACATCGCACCAAGCGAGCGTGTCGTCCAAATCGTGGCTCACGGACACGCCAAGATGAGCGATGTGCTTCGGGATTAACGTTTTGGGACCACAAACGCGCACCTCCGCCCCCATTTTTTGCAGGCAAAGGATGTTGGAAATGGCGACCCGGCTGTGCCGGATATCCCCCACAATGGCGATGCGTTTCCCGTTCAAATCCCCCAACCGCTCTTGCATGGAGTAGGCATCAAGCAAGGCTTGCGTGGGGTGCTCGTGGGTACCGTCACCGGCATTGACCACCTGGGTATTCACCTGCTCGCGCAGATAATGTGGGGCCCCGGGGTGCGGGTGCCGCATCACCACCAAATCGACCTTCATGGCCAAAATGTTGTTCACCGTGTCCACCAACGTCTCCCCCTTCTTCACCGAAGAGGTCGCTGCTGAAAAATTCACAACATCCGCCGAGAGCCGCTTCTCCGCCAACTCAAACGACAACCGCGTCCGAGTCGAGTTCTCAAAAAACAGGTTCGCGATGGTCATGTCGCGCAGAGACGGCACCTTGCGAATCGGGCGGTTGATGACTTCCTTGAATTCACTCGCTGTGCTGAGGATCAAGTGGATGTCCTGCTCCGTCAGCTCGCGAATGCCGGTCAGGTGGCGCGTTGAAAGGTGCTTCATGCGGGCTTTTTATTGAACAACTCCACGTAATCTTCCCCCCCTTGACCCTGCCAACACACTTTGACGTATTGCTCGTCAATGGAATCGATTGATTTGCCCACATACCGCGGCTCAATCGGCAATTCCCGACGAAACCGGCGGTCGATCAACACAAGCAATTCCACGCTTCGGGGGCGGCCATGCGCCATCAAGGCATCCATTCCCGCGCGAATGGTCCGTCCGGTGTGCAGCACATCATCCACCAAGATAACCCGGCGATCCTCCACCAGGAAAGGCATGTCCGTAGCATTTGGAGCGATGGGGTGGTTCTTGCGCCCGAAGTCGTCCCGGTGAAACGTCACATCCAAAGCGCCGCAATGCACGCTGCTCCCCGGAAGCAATTCCTCCAACCGGCGCTGCAGCCGTTGCGCGAGGTATATCCCCCGTGGCTGCAGCCCGACCAAATCCGTTTCCGTAAAAGCGTGGTGCTCGAGCAGCTGGTGCGCCAACCGATCGATGATGCGATCGAAGAGGCTTGGGGCAATCAGGACGCGTGAATCCATGCGGCAAAGATACTGAAAGACGAAAGGGAGGCGACATGCCTCCCTTTCATACTTTCAGTCAAATGAAGTGGCGGTTATTCGCCGGCTTCCTCGTCCTTCTTGGGCTCGTCTGCTGGAGCATCGTTGGCTGCTGCCTCGTCAGCGGCAGGTGCCTCTTCGGCCTTCGGAGCTGCCTCCTCAGCTTTAGGGGCTTCCTTTTTGGCCGCGGGAGCTACCGGAGCATCACCGCCTTCCATTTGCTCTTTCAAAGCAGTCAACACGTCCAAATCACCGAAGGTGCTGCGTTCAACCGTAGAATTGACCTCGTCCATCATGCGGCTGCTCGCGCCACCTGAAGTGCGCGGCTTCCGCTCCTTCGTTTCCTTCTTCTTCGGCCCTTCATCGTAGGTGCGCAAGTGGCTCACCGTGATGCGCTTGGCATTGCGGTTGAACTCGAGCACAACGAACTCGCCCGCTTCGTCCACGCCCATTGCCGTGCCGTCTTGCTTCTGCAAGTGCTTCGTGTGGCAAGCGCCTTCGAGGCCGTAAGGGAGTGCGACCGTCGCTTGGTTGCCCTCGATGCGCACCACCGTTGCCGAGTGGGTGGAGCCCACTGCGAAGATGGTTTCGAAGACCTCCCAGGGGTTCTCCTGGAGTTGCTTGTGGCCCAAGCTCATGCGGCGTTGTTCCTTGTCCAACTCCAAAACGACCACTTCGATGGTGTCGCCGACGTTGCAGAACTCTGAGGGGTGCTTGATTTTCTTCTCCCAGCTCAAGTCCGAGATGTGCACCAAGCCATCGATGCCCTCTTCCAGTTCCACGAACAGACCGAAGTTGGTGAAGTTGCGGACCGTGCCCGAGTGCTTCGAAGCAACGGGGTAGCGGGTCTCGATGTCCGCCCAAGGATCGTTCTTCAACTGCTTCAAACCGAGGGACATCTTGCGGTCCTCGCGGTCGATGTTCAGGATGACGCACTCGATTTCGTCCCCGACGCTCAGGAAGTCCTGCGCGCTTCGGAGGTGCTGTGACCAGGACATTTCGGAAACGTGGAGCAAGCCCTCGACGCCTGGAGCGATCTCGACGAACGCCCCGTAGTCGGCCAAAACGACCACCTTTCCTTTGATCTTCGCTCCTTCCACGAGGTCTTCTGTCAACGCATCCCATGGGTGCGGCGTCAGTTGCTTCATGCCCAATGCAATCCGCTTCTTGTCGTCGTCGAAGTCCAGAATCACCACGTTGAGCTTGTCGTCCAATTGGACCAGCTCCTCCGGGTGGTTCACGCGGCCCCAGCTCATGTCCGTGATGTGGACCAAACCGTCTACGCCGCCCAGGTCCACAAACACCCCGTAAGAAGTGATGTTCTTGACCGTTCCTTCCAAGACGGAACCTTTTTCCAAGCCTTGGATGATGAGGCGCTTTTGCTCCTCCAATTCCGCTTCGATGAGCGCCTTGTGGGAGACCACCACGTTCTTGAACTCTTGGTTGATTTTCACCACCTTGAATTCCATCTGCTTGCCGACGTAAACATCAAAGTCGCGGATGGGCTTCACGTCAACCTGTGAGCCCGGCAGGAACGCCTCGATACCGAACACATCGACGATCAAGCCGCCCTTCGTGCGGCACTTGACTTCGCCGGTGATGATGAGGTCCTCGTCCTTTGCTTGGTTGATCTTGTCCCAAGCGGAGAAGATGCGCGCCGTGCGGTGGCTGACCACGAGCTGGCCGTTCTTGTCCTCTTGGCGTTCAATGAAAATCGGAACAATGTCTCCAGCCTTCAGGTCCGGGTTGTAACGGAATTCACTCGCGTTGACAACGCCTTCAGACTTGTAGCCGATGTTCACGACCACTTCTTTTTTCGTAACGCTCAACACCTTGCCGTCGACCACTTCCTTTTCTTTGATCAAGTTCAAGGAGTTTTCGTAGACGGTCTCCAGGTTGGAGCGCTCATCAGCTGAGAAATCGTCGGTTTCCGCTTCAAAAGCGTCCCAATCGAAATCCCCTGGTTCGGCCAAAGCCGGGCGCTCGGTGAGCACTTGCTTGGGCTTTTCAGGTTCTGCAGCCGGGGTGGGTTCTGCAGCGGCTTCCGCTGCGGGTTGCACTGCTTCAGCAGCTTGCGTCTCGGGAGCGGCTTGTTGCGCTTGCTCCTCGGGATTCTGGGTTTCTTCGCTCATGCGTCCCAGTGGGTAATGTGTTGGGCCAAAAAAAGGGACCGGACCAACGGTGATACATGTTCGCGCCCTCACGCGACTTAAAACAAGGCCGCAAAAGTAAACACAATCCCCGTCCCTTCAACGCCCAGTGCGCTTTTATTCAATCACCAACAATTTCGATGGCGCCAATTTCGCACCTTCGCCCCACTGGATGATGTACCACCCCGGTGCTTGCGGTGCTTGGCGCACTCCGGTTTGGTTCCAGGAATCGAGGAGCCGGCCGTTCAGGGACCACAACGTGCCGGGGTGGGAAGCTTGGAACGCCTCGGTCGGACGCACGGGGTTTGGCCACAGCAAGGCGGCGCGCCCTTCTGCCTCCTCCATGTCCACCAACGCCCCGTTGTTGCTCGCCTCTGGAGTCGATTGCTCGAAAAACACCCAGGGCAAGGAGGCATCTTCCAGTCGGCCAAAGCTGAAGTTTGACCAGACCTCCGGGAAGTTCAACGAATCCACCACCGAGAATCCGTCTGGCGAGCGCAAGGCCAAATGCTCCCCCGCATTGCTCAACCGAAAATTCACGTGGTTCCACCCTTGCGAACCGTCTTCATCCGCCCAAAAGAGCTTGAATCCGCCCGCTGGAATCACCGTGGAATCCGGAATGCCCACCGGCACGCGGTACTTGGTGGGATTGTTCCAACTGTCCGAGAGGTAGTAGCCCGCCAGGTCCACTGCGGCGTCGGTGGGGTTGTGGATTTCGAACCAGTCCTCGCGTTCTCCCGCGTCATCGGAGGTGGACCAGGTGTTGTCGCTCATCAATTCGTTGATGACCAAATCCGCGCCCGGAATGAGGATGGTTTGGTTCGACACCCGGGGAGTGGGCTGGGTGAACACTAGCCAAACCGGACCGCCGTCTGTGCTGCGCCCGTAGCTTTCGTTTTCATTGGCCGGTACCCATTCTGCAGCATCGACCTCCGTTCCGTCCGGCCCTATGAGCACCCAGTTGACCGGTGGCGTTGCCTCGCCCACGGCCATCGCTGCATGGTCTCCGCCCCAGCTCGGATCGCCGCTCAGCCACACCAGCACAAACCCCTCGGCCGGCACCAAGGTGCGCACGGGGTCATCAGCCGGCACCACCCACTGCTCGCCGTCGGCACCGATGGCATAGCCCGCCAAGTTCACGTCCACCGGGTTGGGATTGTACACTTCCAACCAGGCCCCTCCCGGTCCCGCTTCGGGGGCAATGGTACTGGCGTTGAGGTGCTGAAACTCGTTGAAATAGAGTTGCTGGGTCGGAACCTGCTCCACCGCATTGGGGGCGTCGGGTGTGGGCACATCGAAGTAGATCCAGTCCGCGCAACCGTCGCAGTTTCGGCCGTAGGAGATGCTGGACGCTTGGGGGCCAAACGTGATTTGGTCCACCACCGTCAAGCCGTCCGGCTCCACGAGGTAGACCCCCTCCCCGTCCGCACTCAATTTGAAGTCCGCGTGGTCCTCCCCCTGCTCCGGATCCTTGTCGCACCAAATCCGCACATGCCCACCCGGCAAAACCGTCGTCAGCGCGGGATTCGTCGACGGAAACATCCACTTATTCAAGCTGTCCGGATCGTCCGAGAGGTAATACCCCGCCAAGTTGACGATGCCTCCACTGTTGTAAACCTCCACCCAGTCCTCGGCTTCGAAGAAATCATCGTAGTCCGTGGAATTGTTGTCCGCCATCAACTCGTTGATGACCAATTGTCCCGAGGCCAAATGCGCGGCAACCAAGCCCGCTACAAGGCACAGCGCCTTGCCGAATAAAGGTGTGTTCATGCTCCAACTTTGGGCGAAAGGTAAGATAGGAAGCCCCGTTAATCCACGTGAACAGGCACGAGCCGCGCTTGTGGGAAGCCGCTTGCCTTAACCAGGCGCAGGAGCTCAAGGGCTTTGGACTCGCCTTCGATTTCACCGCTCAAATAAGCCACACCCGTTCCGTACAAGGTCGAGCGCACCTTCAATTCGTCGGGCAACCGCAGCACCGCTGTGCGTTGCAAATGCGTTGCGCCTTCCGGGCAGTCCGCCACGCGGATCGCCCAACGCGAGGAATCCACTGCAGTGGCGGTTTCCGGCTCCGGTGCGGGCACGGGCGCCGAAGCGAACACAGGAGTTGGAGCATCCGTGAGGCCATAAGCGCGCACGGTGCCTTCACGCAGTTCATCGTCCCACGATGCCAAGGCACGCTCAGCAAATCGCTTGCGTGCGTAAAGCGGGGACCAAACGGACCACGTTCCCTCCGTCTGAGGCCAGAACAAAGCGCCTTCACCAAATGCTTGTGCGGACCGCATCGAATCGCCATCCAACGTTCCCACAGCGGCGAATCCAGCCGCTTCCCGGGCCACCTCCCAAGTGGGCGCGGCTTCCCACACCTCACGCTCGACGGCAAGCACGAAAGCTCCCGGGTATCCGCCACCTTCCCAAACCCGCAGCAAAAAATCCCGCGCAGAACCCTTGTCATTAAAACTGCCACAAACCACTTTTGTAAAGCCGTTTAGGTCAAATCGTTTCAGTCCTGATTCAACAGGGATGAACGCCGTGGGATCCGGTTCCCCTGCGAAAGCCCCCAATTGGATGACGAAGGTGAAATCACCCCCTAGAACTTCCGATTCCTCAGCCACGGGTCGTGGTGCGGGCTGTTCGTTTCGGAGCACTGCACGCATGGCCGATGCGATGCTCGGGGGCGCTGGGGCGGTGATGTCCTTCACGTCCACCTCCGGGTATCCGTTCACGAGCGCCCAGGCGGCCGGCTCAAGGTTGTTCCATACCGGCAGGGCGAAGGATTGCTCCAACTCCCAGTGCGCGCGCTCGAGCAGTGAAGTAGAGGTGTTCGCATTGGCCTTCATCCCTTCCCAATGCACGAGCAGCCAATCGCGAAAGACCTCGCGGGTGTCCACCAACGATTCCCATGACCGATCGGCATAGGCCACTTGAATGGCCTGTTCCATCAGCGGCACCCCTTGGGCAAACCAATCGAAATCGTCCTCATGGATGGGCAATTGGGCGGCATGCAGGGCGTGAAATGGCAGCAGGGTTTGGCTCAATTTGGACCAAAAAACGCCCCGCTCCACGTGGTGGATGCCCTCCTCCATCTTCCGCCGCCACTGTGCGCAAGGCTCCGCCCACGCCGGATCTACGCAGCACGCCTCCAGCCCGTCTTGAAAGGCCGCGTTGCGCTCATACCAGGCAGACAGCACCTCCGGGGTCCACCTCGCGCCCGACGCCACCAACTCCCACGCTTCGCCCTCCGGAGCCGCTGAGAAAGGGGGAAGCGCCTCCATTTCTTCGAACGCGCGCACGGCCAACCACCGCTCTTCCGCACTGCCCTGCCGCCAACAATCCGTAGAGGCTAAGTGCCGCCACTGTGCGGGCAAGTTCGACGCGGTGACCGGCGCGGTGGGGATGGCACCTTGTGACCAAGCATGGGTGGGCAAACTCCAGTGCAGCGGCCAAGGAGTGGCCGCTGCCTCCTGCAGCACCGTGCGGTTCACTTCCTCCGCTCCTGGGAGGGAATCCGCGCGCAACATGAAATCCAAGCGCACCGCCTCTGCGACCACCGGGACGGACCATTCAAACCAGGTGTGGGCGTTTTCGCGGGTTGAATGGAGCAGTGCGAGCAAGCGCGCCCCATCCGCTGCAATGGCGAGTCGGTTGTCCGGGGTGACCTCTGCAATCGGTCCGGTCCAAAGCAACCGCCCCGAGCCCGTGTCCCACAGCGAGAGCGTCATCCCGGGATCGCGTGGCGGCGGCTCAACCGCGGCATGCAGGTGGACCGGATGCCGGGTTTCGGATTCGCTCGCAATGCGGTACAACGCCCCATCGGCCCCCAACCGATCGCTGACCAGCCAAGCGGACCAACCGTCCGCCCCGGGGGTGAAATGGGATTCGTTGAAAGCCGAATTGACCGCAAACGGCAAGGGACGAACCTCCGGTGATGCCGATGCCAGGTAGGCGGCGTAGATGTCGAAGCTGCCGGTGGAGGTGGCCCGGTCCGAGCTGAAATACAGGGTTTGCTCGGCTTCAGACCAAACGGGAGTGCGCTCATTGAACGGCGAGTTCACCCCCTCCGGTGCCGGCTCCACCGAGCCAAAATCCCCATCATCGAAGACGTCCACGCGGTACACATCGGTTTCGCCGCGGCCGTGTCGGTCGGATGCAAACCAAGCGGTGCGGTGCATGGGGTGGATGAACATGTGCCCCACGAAGCCATTTCTTCGGTCGTGGCGCGATCGCAGTTCTTCAGGAACCGGCACCCAGCGCCCTTCCACCCATTTCTGCGGCATGGCCTGTGCAGGGTGTTGGCCCGAGGCGGGTTGGATGCGCAGCGGTTTGAGCGGGGTCCAGACCGCGTCATTTTGCAAGGCATGGGCGCATTGGGCGAGGCACTTTTTGGCTTGTTGGTGGAGTGGACTCGACGGTGGCAAGGCCTGCAGCGCCGAGGCGAATTGTTCGGATGCCTCTTGAAAGCGGTAGGCCCGTTGGTAGGCGATTCCGGCGATGTACGGGGCTGCTTGGTGCCAAATGGATGCCGCACCCGCTGGCGGATTGGGGAGCAATTCGGGCGTCACCTCCCCGCTGGTGGGGTACAGGATTTGGGCCACTTCCAAGGCGTAATGGTCCAACTCGGTAGCGCCATCAACCGGGGCCGGAGCGTGCAGCAATTCATGGAAGGCTCCACGCTCCCACAAGGGGAGCAACGGCGAATCCTGGGCATGCAGCGCGCCGAGGGGCAACAGGCAGGCGAACAGTAACCTCGTGATGAAGGCGATGCGTGTGTAATCTGTCAAATCGAAAAAGCGTTGTGAACGTGAGGTCAATCTAAGGCCTGTGGAAGTCCACTGCGCCCGGTCGTTGGGTTAGCTTTGCACAAAGTTTCAAACCATTCCCATGTCAGACGGAATCTACACGGTCCCCCAACCGGTCAACGAACCGGTGCTCAATTACGCCCCCGGCTCTCCCGAACGCGAAGCGCTGCTTTCTGCGTATGAAGCCATGTACCACGCCGATCCCATTGATGTGCCTTTGTACATCGGATCGGAGCAAGTCCATACGGATGACAAGCGGCCGATGTCGCCTCCACACGAACACGCGAAAGTGCTGGGGCATTACTCCTACGGCAAGGCCGAACACGTGGAACAAGCCATCGACGCAGCCTTGACTGCGCGGGAATCGTGGGCTGCCACGCCTTGGCAAAACCGGGTGGCCATTTTCCTGAAGGCGGCCGATTTGATTGCCGGGCCCTACCGCGCCCAGATCAATGCGGCGACCATGTTGGCCCAAAGCAAGAGCGCTTTTCAAGCAGAAATCGATGCCGCATGCGAGCTCATCGACTTTTTACGCTTCAACGCACATTATGTGCAGGAAATCCACAAAGTGCAGCCTGGAAGCGCACCGGGGATCTGGAACCGGCTGGAGTACCGTCCGCTCGAAGGATTTGTCTTCGCCATCACGCCGTTTAATTTCACTGCCATCGCGGGCAATTTGCCCGCTTCTGCCGCCATCATGGGAAATGTGGTGGTTTGGAAGCCGGCCGACAGCCAAGTGTTCAGCGCACGGCTCGTCATGGAGATCTTCCGGGAAGCAGGACTGCCTGACGGGGTCATCAACTTCATCACCGTGGATGGCCCGGTGGCAGGGGACGTGGTGTTCAACCACCGCGACTTCGCAGGCCTGCACTTCACCGGCTCCACAGGCGTCTTTCAGCACTTGTGGAAAACCATTGGAGCGAACATCACGAAGTACCGCACGTATCCGCGTATTGTTGGGGAGACGGGCGGGAAGGACTTCATTTTGGCGCACCAATCTGCGGACCTCGATGCGCTGGTAGCTGCGTCCGTGCGGGGCGCTTTCGAGTTGCAAGGCCAAAAATGTTCCGCCGCCTCGCGGGCTTACATCCCTTCCAACTTGTACCCGGAGTACATCGAACGCATGAAGGAGGAAGTGGGCACGATCTCGGTCGGCACACCGGCGGATTTGGGCAACTTCGTGAATGCAGTCATCGACCGCAAGGCCTACGACAAGATTGTGGGCTACATCGAATACGCGAAGGCAGCTGACGATGCGGAAATCATCTGCGGTGGTACATACGATGACAGCAAGGGCTACTTCATCCAACCGACGGTCATTGCTACGACAAACCCCCAATTCAAGACCATGGTCGAGGAGATTTTCGGTCCGGTGTTGACGGTGTATGCATACGAAGCGGCCGCGTTTGAAGAAGCCATGGATTTGGTGGACGGAACCAGCAATTACGCGTTGACTGGGGCCGTTTTTGCTCAAGATCGCTACGCCATCGACCTGGCTTCCCGCGGACTTGTGAATGCTGCGGGCAACTTTTACATCAACGACAAGCCCACGGGGGCCGTGGTTGGTCAGCAGCCCTTTGGTGGCGCACGCGGATCGGGCACGAACGACAAGGCTGGTAGCATGCTCAACCTGTTGCGGTGGGTCAGCCCACGCACCATCAAAGAGACGTTGGTCCCACCGAGGAATTACCGGTATCCCTTCTTGGGATGATGTGCAGAACAGTGCAAAAAAAAGGCGGCCTTTTGGCCGCCTTTTTTTTGCTTCAATTGCTTGCTTCGCCCGGATTTCAGGCCTCAGCTGATGCCTCCGTGATTTCGACCACTTCGCCTTCCTCTCCTTCCATCTCCACATCGTACTCGTCGTAACGCGGCGTGGGAATGGCAGCCATGTCCACCGCTACGTGGCGTCCTCCTGCAATTTTGCGGAACTCCTCGTCAAAGGGGGACGTCAGCATGCCGTCTTGATCAAGCCACTTGGTCAACACCAAGAACTTTTCCTTTTTGCCTGCGCGACCGATGGTTTCGACACGGCCATGGACCGTGCGCAAGCGGAATGCGCTGTTTAAGATGCTCGCCCGAGCAGAAGCTTCGCGGTCCGGTCCCAATCGGTGGATCGCCATGGCATCGTCAATCAACTCTTTGTATGTCATCGGACGGTTGCGCGCGCGCAGCCGCTTGACAATGAAATTGCCCCAGACGCTCTTTGGCCCACGCTTGCGCTGCTTGCTACCGGTAAGGGTGGTGGTCGCAGCTACGCGCCGAGAGGCCAACGGTTGTCCTGTTAGTTTTACCAACATTTCTTCTACATGCGCAAGCTGCCCCAACAGGCGGCCGCGCTCTTGTTCGTAGAATCGCTTCATGTCTTGCAATTCTTTTTGAGAGAAATCCATACGTTGTAACGTTTTGAAACGTAACTCAACATATCATTCAGGGAATGACAGCCACCTCGCTACGTGCCATGTTTGAACTGTTTAGCGCAAATTTATGTTCGATACATGAATTGACAACCACACAATCGTCATTTTCTACAAACAATTTGTTAATATCAGGAAGTCGGGCATGAAATGACGGCTACAAGGGTGGAGTTATTCGGCCATGGCCATCAATAACGCGTAAAAAACGGCCCAGAAAGGATGGTTTCATTACTAACACATCCTATTAAATGAACCTTTTTGGTCTGCATGTAAGAGCAAGATTGCGTCTTTCGGCAAGTCGTTTAAAAGAAAAATCCCCGCCGAGGGCGGGGATTAAAAGCAGCAACCGTAAGCCGGATTCTGTTCACCCGAAGGTGCTTCGTCATTTATCTGTCGCAATCTACCCCCTGGCTCGAGCGGGCCGCCCTCAGACGCCAGTGTACATGATCTTGCAACCCACAAGGTTTACCCAGGCCAAGCGATCACTCGCTTGCCGGTGAGCTCTTACCTCACCTTTTCACCCTTGCCTGTGCCCGAAGGCCATCGGCGGACTAAATCTCTGTGGCACTGTCTGTGAAGGCCCGAAGGCCTCCCCTCCCTTTCGAGGAGTGTGGCACCCTATGTTGTCCGGACTTTCCTCCCCACATGGATGCGAGGCGACGAAGTCAGGCACTGCTTTTCTTTAATCCCAAGTCACCTCCACGGCGATGCGCTCTCCGCTTCGCTCCACCTCCACTTCGGTGGTCATTCCGGCATCAAACACACTCAAGCCCTGCATGTAACTCATCATGTCCGTGACTTCCACGGTGTCCATGCGCACCACGACATCCCCTCGCTTCAGCCCTGCATTGGCTGCGGGGCGTCCTTCCGTTACCCCATCGATGCGCATACCACTGCCACTATATAAGTAGTCCGGCACCACGCCGAGGGTCACCTTAAATCGCGGGGTGCTGTCTTCGTCTTGGTCCTTCGTTTTCGTGAATTCCCAAGTTGTTTCGTCGTCCAACCGGCGCATCACCCGCTCGACGTACCGGGCAATCTTCAACATCCCGTCGTAATTGAGCTTTTCGGGGGTGTCGGTCGGGCGGTGGTAGTCCGGGTGTTGGCCCGTGAAAAAATGCAACACCGGAATGTCCTCGAGGTAAAACGAAGTGTGATCACTTGGTCCCACCCCGCTTTCGCTGGGGACCAAAATGAAGCCCTCTTCGTTGCAATCCTCTAACACCTCCATCCACCGCGGTGAAGTCCCCGTTCCGTAAACGGCCAGCGTGTCGCCGCGCAACCGACCGACCATGTCCAGGTTGATCATGTAGCGGATGCTGTCCAATGCAACCGTGGGCGATTCACAAAAGTGATTGGACCCCCAAAGGCCCTTTTCTTCACCGGAAAAACCAGCATACAACACGTGATCCGCGAGGGGGGATGCGGCCAGCGCTTCGGCGACTTCCAGCATGGTGGCCACGCCGGATGCATTGTCATCGGCGCCGAAGTGGACCGTGGGCTCACCGCGAAAGAGCGAATTTTCACCGCCGTAGCCCAAGTGGTCGTAGTGAGCAGCGAGCACGCCGTAGCCGCGTCCCTCCGTCCCTGCTAACGTGTAAAGGATGTTGTGGCCGATGATGGGTTTGACCACGGCCATGCCCAGTGTGGTGGAATCGCCTTCGCCGTGAACTTGCATGGGCGGGTGCGGGGTGTATTGGAAGGCTTGGTAAGCGCCGGAGTCTCCACGGGTCGCGCATCCGATGGCTTCGAATTGGTCGGAGAGCCACTTGGCTGCCAATGCCTCGCCGGCAGAACCGGTCTCCCGCCCTTCCATCTCAGGTGAGGCCAAGTCCTCAACGTGGGATTTCAGTTGCGCGATTGCAGCTGCATCGTGCTGGCCTTTGTTCGACGTGGGTGGGGTTTGGCATGACCACAACACCGCCGCGAGGGCCGAGCAGGCCATTCCAGCGTTCAGCAAGTGAGAGTTCCACATGTTCCGAGTACTTTTGCGCAAAAATTCGATGAGAATGCGGACGAAATTAGGCATAATCGGAGCATGCATGGGCCTTGCCCTTGCGAATTGTGGGACCGAAGTTCCCTCCGGGGAAGAAAACCGGGCGCAGGCAGCGCCTTCTGTGCAAAGTGACTCGCTGCGTTATCCGGAGGAAACGCATTTCGGAGCCATGCGCCAGTTGACCTTTGGGGGTGACAACGCGGAGGCGTACTGGTCGTTTGCGAGCGATGCGCTGATTTTTCAAGCGACCAATCCGGCTTGGGAAGTGCCGTGTGACCAAATTTTCATCATGGAGCTCGGCGAAGACGCTAAACCGTTGCCCGAGCGCCCCACCCCCGTCTCGACCGGCCTCGGGCGCACCACTTGCTCGTACTTCTTGCCCGGAGACACCACCTTTGTGTATGCCTCGACGCATTTGGGCGACTCTGCCTGCCCGCCGGTGCCTCCGAAGGGGCCCAATGGTGAGTATGTCTGGCCCATCTACGACGATTTCGACATCTTCATCGCGGATCGGTCAGGAGCCATCACCTTGCAGGTCACGGACCTTCCGGGCTACGACGCAGAGGCGACGGTGAGCCCCAAGGGCGACCGGATGGTGTTTACGAGCACCCGCTCCGGGGATTTGGAACTGTACACCTGCGACCTGCAAGGCGGGGATGTGGTCCAAATCACGGACGAGCTCGGGTACGATGGCGGCGCGTTCTTCTCCCCCGATGGCGAGTGGTTGATTTGGCGCGCAAGCCGGCCCAAGACGGAGGAGGAAAAATCCCACTACCTCGGGCTGTTGGAAAAGGGCTTGGTCGAGCCTTCGGACATGGAGTTGTACATCGGGCGGGCGGATGGAACGGAAATCCGTCAATTGACCGACCTCGGTGGTGCCAATTGGGCTCCCTTCTTCCACCCGAATGGCGAGCGGGTCATTTTCTGTTCGAACCACCACACGGGCGGATTTCCGTTCAATTTGTTCAGCATCAAGGTGGATGGCACCGATTTGCAGCAAATCACCTTCGACAAGGCGTTCGACTCCTTCCCCATGTTCTCGCCCGACGGAAAGTACCTGAGCTTCTCGTCCAACCGCAACAACGGCCGGACGCGGAACACGAACTTGTTCGTGGTGGAATGGATCGAATGAACGGGTTCCACTACCTCGTGCTGTACAAACCCTATGGGGTGCTCAGCCAGTTTTCGGACGAAGCGGGTCACCCGGGTTTGGGGCAGTTGGATCTGGGGCTCCCGGATGATGTATATCCCGTCGGACGCCTCGATCGCGACAGCGAGGGGTTGCTGGTTTTGACCAACGACCGGTCGTTGAATGCCCTCTTGCTCGACCCCGAGGCAGGCCATGCCCGGACCTATTGGGTGCAAGTGGAAGGCGCTCCGTCGGAAATGGACTTGCGGGCATTCAACCGCCCCATGGAATTGACCATCAAAGGGCGTCCACACAAGACTGCACCAGCTCAAGCGCGGTTGCTTGAGCCCGCTCCGCAGGTTCCGGAGCGAACGCCTCCCGTGCGCTTTCGCAAATCGGTGCCGGATGAATGGATTGAGCTGGCCATCACCGAAGGGAAGAACCGGCAGGTCCGGAAAATGACGGCGCATGTTGGTTTTCCCACCCTGCGCTTGATTCGCGTGGCTTTGGGCGCAATGACTTGGGATGATTTGGGCTTGGCCCCGGGGGAAGTGCGGGCATTCAACCGGGAGGAATTGCTGCATGCCATGGGCATCTCAGGCGGCACGTCCCGCCCCCACCGGACGCGGCGATGGGAAAGTTGATCCGGCTGCCCTTCCAGCTGCTGGCCTCCCTGTTCGCGGTGGTTTGGACGGTGAAGGCGTGCACGTTGGCCCTCATCGTGCTCCTTCCCACGAAGCGCTGGAGCGGATGGGTGTTGCGCCGGATTGGCGGGCAATTGTGGAGCCAAAACTTGCTGCGCGTGGTGTCGAGGGGGCTGCAGGTCGAGCCGCCTCCGGGCGGGATTTGGCCAGATCGCGCCATTTACATCGCGAACCACACCAGTCAGCTAGACATCAACGCCATTTTCGCGAGCATCCCGCACCCCGTGATTTTTCTGTCCAAAGCAGCAGTGCGCAAGGTGCCCTTCCTCGGATGGGCCAATGCGCGCGTGGGCACGGTTTTCGTGGAGCGCGGACAGGTGGATTCCGCCGTGAAGGCCGCGATGGACATGCGGAAGCGGCTGGATGAGGGAAAGGTGGTCTTCGTGTTTCCGGAAGGTACCCGGTCGCGCACCGGGGAGTTGTTGCCCTTCAAGAAAGGGGCGTTTCGGTTGGCGGTAGATGCCGGGGTGCCCATCGTGCCGCTTTGGATTTCGGGTACGCGGGAATCCTTGCCGAAGGGGGGATTTTTGATTCGGCGGCGCCCGATACGGGTGAAGTTTGGGGAGCCCATATCTCCGGATGGCCAAAGCATCGACGCGCTGTGTGATCAATCGCGGGAAGCGTTGTTGGCGTTGGCCGCGACTTGACCCCACGAACGGGCGAGTTCCCACCCTTCTCGGATGGCGCGTTGCGCATCGATTCCGCGTGCCTCCTTGGTGCCGCCGATGGTGTGAACGTTGAAGGATGAGGAGGGGAAGGTGGATGCTGCGGAACGGTTCGGGATTTGGCCTGAGCACAAAACGATTCGGTCGCAGTCAAACCGGCATTCCTCGCCTTCTGCATCCACGTAAGTGAAGCCGCGGTCATCCGCCTGCCCATAGGTAACGCCCGTGTGGAACGTCACGCCGCGCTGCCGCAGGGTCAGCCGGTGAATCCAGCCGGTCGTCTTCCCGAGGTGCTTGCCGGGTTTTTCTGTGCTTCGCTGGAACACATGCACTTCGACGGGAGGCGTGCGGTCCGGCTTTTGTCCGGCCAGGCCTCCGCGCTGCTCCATGCGGCGGTCGATCCCCCAAGCGGCCGTGAATTCCTCGGGGTCGCCCGCATGCGAGAGCCAGTCTGCCACGTCGAAACCGATGCCCCCCGCCCCGATGACCGCCACCCGGCCGGATGCGGGGGGAGTGCTGCGCAGGGCCACGTCATAGGGTTGCACCAGCGTGACCTCCTCGGGAAACTCCTCCGGTCGGCGGGGTTGGACGCCGGTGGCCAACACCACCACATCGCACCCTGCAGCATCTTCTGCCGCTGCCGTCCGACCGGTGATGCAGTCCACACCGAAGTCTTCGAGCTGCTGCTGGAAGTAGCGCATGGTTTGCAGGAAATCCGCTTTGCCCGGGATGCGGCTCGCCAGTTCAAATTGCCCCCCCACGTGTGCGCGGCGTTCCACCAAGGTGACCAGGTGGCCCAGTCGGCCTGCCTCGGCTGCGCACGCCATGCCCGCAGGCCCGCCTCCCACGACGAGGACCTTGAGCCGCTTGGGCGCTGAGGGGATGCGGTCCAGCTCCCGGCCTGCTTCCGGGTTCACCAAGCAGGTGGCCGCCTTGCGCTGAAAAATGTGGTCGAGGCACGCTTGGTTGCAGCCGATGCACGTGTTGATGCGCAGAGCATGGTCCCTCAAGGCCTTGTTGACCCAATGGGGATCGGCCAAAAACGGCCGGGCCATGGACACCAGGTCCGCACACCCGTCCTCAAGCGCAGCTTCCACCTGGTCCGGCATATTGAACCGGTTGGTGGTGACCAAGGGGATGCCCACCTCCCCCATCAACCGCTTCGTCACCCAAGCAAACCCGCCGTGCGGCACCATGCTGGCAATCGTGGGAATGCGCGCCTCGTGCCAACCGATGCCGGTGTTGATGACGTGCACTCCCTCCGCCTCCAAGGCCTGAGCCAGCTGCACCACCTCCTCCCACGAACTCCCGTCGTGCACCAAATCCAGCATGCTCAGCCGGAACATGATCAAAAAGCCCGGCCCCACCCGCTCCCGAACAGCGCGCACGATGGCCAACGGAAAGGCCATCCGCTTTTCAAAACTGCCGCCCCATTCATCGGTTCTGCGGTTGGTGGCTTGGACCAAAAACTGGTTGATCAAATAGCCCTCAGACCCCATGACCTCCACCCCATCGTACCCTGCTCGTTGGGCCAGCTCGGCGCTGCGGGCATAGTCCTTCACCGTGCGCCGCACCCCCCGGCTCGAGAGGGCCCGGGGCTTGAACCGGCCGATGGGCGCTTGCAACGCGCTCGGAGCGACACAGAACGGGTGGTGGCTGTAACGTCCGCCGTGCAGGATTTGCAGCAAAATGCGGCCACCTTCAGCGTGAACCGCCTCGGGGATGCAGGCGTGCGCCCGGGCGTGCCGCGGGCGGCTCATACGCGCACCCAACGGTCCGAGGGTGCCTTCCACGTTGGGCGCAATACCCCCGGTCACCATCAATCCGACGCCCCCGCGCGCGCGTTCAGCATAGAACGCCGCGAGCTTCTCCATGCCTCCGCGTTCTTCCTCGAGGCCGATGTGCATGCTGCCCATGAGGACGCGGTTGGGCACCTCAAAGGGCCCCAAATCAAGTGGCTGGGAAAGCCGGGGATATGGCGTTGGCGTCCTGTTCATCAATCAAATTCTCGGAAGCGGTCCACAAAGTCGTTCCGGCGTTTCCGCGAGCCCATGCCCTGGAAGCCAAACCGCTTGCCATCGGACTTGATGCTGCGGTTTTTGGGTTTGATTTCGGACAGCAACGCGTTGAAAGGCTGGTCGGTGGTGTTGATGTTGAACGTGCCCAGCCGGTAGTCCATGTAGTACCAGTTTTCTTGGCCGCCGTGGAGGTACAGCCGCAACAGGTCCCCTGATTTGTTCCGTTGGATTTCCATTTTTCCACGGACAGTCATGAACACTTGTTCGCCGCCGAGCAGCACCACGCCTAAGTCGCCCTCCGAAACAAAGGATTCTTCGCGGGCGTCGTACACAAGTTCCACGTCGCTGAATACCAAGGTGTGCTGCATGGACTTGGGGACGCGCCGGAGCTGGCCTCCGAGGCTCAGGTCCGCCAGTACTTCTTCTGCTTCTTCTTCGCCGAGGGAGGCGCGCAGGGCTTGGTCGTAACCAGCAGCGAATAAATCGAGGGGCTCGGAATCTTGCCACATCGGGATTTGGGTTGCCAAATGCTCCAGCAGCTTGTCGTCGAAATGGAAGTCCAAGGTCAACGTGCCCTTCAGGCGGAGATCCCCCTTGTCATCCACCCACGCCTCTCCGTGCATGTTGTGCTGCAACAGCCCAAAATCCACCGGCAGATTGATGGTGCCCTCGCTGCGCATGCCACATCCGGCCAAGCCCAATTCCACCGCATTCCCCACTGCTTCGGCATCGGTGAACTTCTCCTCGGTCGACACGACAAACCGCTTGCCTTTGGCGTCGTGGCGGAGTTCCCCTTCCCAGGTGACCAAGGGGCGGTCGTCGCGGTCTCCGCGGGGCGTCAAAAATGCGGGGTAGGCCGTGTAGGGCGAGCGGCCGGACACGATGATGCCGGCGGTGAGGTCTTCCCGGTCGATGGACTCGGGTTCAGCTGCAACGGGGATGGCTACGTTTTTGGGCGCAATCCGCGCGTTGAAGGCGATCCACTCGGGGGGGTAAGCGGCGCAAATGTGCAGCATCCGAGCACCGCCATCAAATCGGAGCAGCGGCTCTTCCGCATCGAGGAAGACTTCTCCGGCGAAAGCAAAGGCCGGGCTCAGCGTGAAGTCGTCTTCGGACAGCACCACCCCGCGCGCCCGGGTTCGGGCGCTGTCGTCGGCAAAGACCTTCGTGAAAGCCAGTTCAAATGGCGTGCCGTTCAAGTCCTTGTAGATGTAGCTGCCGCTGCCTTGGTAGCCGAGGCGGCCTTCGATTTGCAGCGCTGCATCCGTGATGCGGTGCAGTCGGGTGGTCCGATTCGCAAGGATTTCCGCGCGTTCGAGGGGTTGCATTTTCGCGAGGCGCTGGATGACGATGTGTCCGCTATCGGGCCAAATCTGGGCATCCGCCACGTCGAGGTGCTTCACCTCTTGGCAATCGATGCGCGCGGTCATCACGTGGAACCGGGCGCGCGGAGCCAGGAAGCGCAGACTGTCCTGTCCGGGGTGGAGGGACAGGAAATTCGGGCGCTCCATCGATGAAGGGGCGGCGAGGGTTTGCTCATCGGGGAACGTGCGGTCGGATTCAAACGCGATTTGGTCCGTGTCCATGAACCAACGGAAACGGTCCAACGTCACCTCGTACTGGTTCAACGGCAAGTCCACCAACATTTCACCGTCCAACCCGCTGAAATCCCCCAACCGATCGCGGAAATTCACATCCGCTGCCAGCGCATTCGACGCCAACGCCACGCGGCCTTCAAACCCGTTCAACTCAAAGGAACAGGAGTCGGCCAACGCGTGGTACTGCGTCCATTGGTACCGATTCGAATGCATCTTCGCATCGTCAAACGCCATGCCGCCGGTCGCGAACAGCCCGGAGTCCAAATACGTGATGTCGCCCCGAAATTTCACATCCTTCGAAAAGGCCACCAGCGAATCGCGCCCGGTGGAGCATTCCAACCGGCTGTCGTACGGCGCGTAGCGCAAACTGCCTCCGCTGCCGTCAATGAACGGCACGTCAAACCCTTCGTCGCTGCGGTTCTGAAAGACCGTGGTCACGCCTATGGCCTCATCGGGCAAGAACGTGAAGTCATCGCCTTCCGCGTGGGCTGTTTTGAAGTCGATCACCCCGCCTCCGTGCAACCCTTGCAAATCCAAGGTCACTGCATTTGTGTAGCGCGCCAGCCCGCCGTAGAGTTCCTTTCCTGCCTGGGTCGTGGTGGTGGAAATGCCCAGTGACAAGTCCGGCATCAATTCCACCGGCTGGACCAAATCCGGCAAGATCCCTGCACTGACCAAGGTGCCCTCGAACCGCAAATCATCCGGGTCAAACCGGTCGAGGTTGTTCATCACAAATGGATCGACCGCAAAATAAAACCGATCCCGGTCATACGCCCCACCTTGGATGCGCTGCTCGTCGTAGTAGATGTACGCCGTCTCCTTGCTCGACAAAATCGGGTACTGCGCGAATTGCCGCGACCGCACGCCCGAACGGTTGCGTGGGTCGTCAATTTTCAAGGTCCCCGTGACCTGCCGGAGGGAAGATTGCACCCGCCGCTTCACGGGGCGGCCGTAGTTGTCGCGCTCGCTGGGGTCATCCACCTGCAGCTTGACCTCGTCCACCTGCTTCAAACCGATTTCAAACTGCTCATAATCGAATGAAAAACCCTGTCCAATGAGCTCCAAGTTGCCCGCAAGCACGCGGCCGTTGAAGGTGACCGAACGGTTCTCACCGACTTCGATTTGGCCCTCCGTCGGGAGGATGCGTACATCCTGCGAGTCACTGACCAAAAACGGACGCACCCCATCGAGCTTGAGCCGGCCGTTCAGCAAGCTGAGCGACCCGTTGACGCCATTCGGTGCATCGGAAATGAATTGGATCACATCGAAATCGCGCCGCCCAGCCGCGTTCTGCAGGTAATTCGTGGTCTTCGGTGCCACGCGACACATCCGGGTTTCGATGTCCAGCTCGATGAACCCTTGATTGGCCAAATCAATGAGCATGATGCGGGTGCTCAATTCATTCAGCCGGATGAAATCCGCAAATTGCAAGGTCGAAAAACGCTCGAGGCCGGTGGCTTTCTGGAAATCCCGGAGCAACTGCAAAGGGTGGCGGTCGGCCATGCCTTGCAACGAGCGAAACGCCTCCCGCCTGAAGTAATCCGCACTCGAGAACGTAGCGGAGCGGTTGGTCGCCCCGGGCACTCCCCCGAGTTGAATTTGGGAACTCCCCCGCTCCCAACGGATGGCTTCAACGTCCAAGTCCAACTTGTGGTACGTGTCCGAAAAGGGTTGATCTCCGATGCCTTCATCGGTGCGGTTCAGGCTCAATCGCCCGGACGCATGGTCCAATCGGAACTGGCAAGCAGGATGGGCAATGGTGTCCTGGCGGTAGTACAAGTGGGCCCGGCATCCCTCAGCCGAGATGCCTCGATCCGTGAACAAATAGGTCAGCGCCTCGAATTGAAACAAGACCGTGTCTTCGTGCATCACTTCCAGCATCGCCCAGTCTTCCACTGTCCCTGTTCCAAGGAAGCGCGACCCGTTGATGGTGAGTCCTCCGGTGTAATTGACCCCTTCTACGATGTTCTGGATGCTGAGGATGCTGCCGGCAGATTCAAAACGGGGATAGTCCTTGTTCTCCGGACCGTTGTGTTGTTGCAATTTGACGGTCAGTTTCCCTTCCAACACCTCCGGCACGATGGTGCTGTGGAACCGCGCACCGTCGACGCTCAAGCTGTTGCCGCCGAGGCGCACTTCAAATTGGTCGAATTCAGCGTAATGCGTGGTGCTGTCCAACAACGTCCCCGCCCAAGTCACGCGTCCAGCCCCGCCTTGGAATTCCTCCTTGGTGACCAGCCACGCCCCTTTCGTCCCGAGGACCATCACCTGATCCCCCCGTGCCGTCCCGATCAGGTCGCCTTGGTGGAACCGCACAATGGGCATGCTGTCCAACTCGAAATGCGGACGGCCACCTGCCACTCTCCACTCGTTGAAGCCATCGTCGGCGATGGTGCCCTCAACAAAAAGGCCCCGCGACACCTTGAGGAAGGCGGGCAGGTCCTTTTTCCAGCGTCGCTTGCCCGCCATGCCTTCGATGAACCCGTGCCAATCCACCCAGTGCAGGGTGTCGGCCTGCTCCATCAAGTACTGGGCCGCTTCGAGGTAGGGGCGGCCACCGGTGAAGAACGGAATGCGCTCCTTTTGGAGGAGGGCCGCCGTGGTGGTCAGCGTGTCGATTTGGCCTGGCCGCCAAGCCGATGCCTCCAGCCAAGGCTCGAATTCCCGCTTCAGCCACTTTAGCTCTTCATCTTGGTTCTTGCCCACCCACGATTCCAGCGATTGCAACAACGCGTCCGACTCCGGGGTCGCTTGCCCCCAACTCAGACCATGCGCCAACAACGCGGCGATCACCCATCCCCAACGCTTCATGCTCCTGCCTTTTCCCATTGTACACACGCCCAACCATCGCGCTCCCATTCGCCCTTCAATGCCCATCCATGTGCCGCCGCCTCAGTGGTCAAATGCGCTACGTCGCTCGGGTAAAATCCACTCATCAGCGCCCAGCCCCCTGGCTTCAAAGCGGCATCGTATGCCGCCCAATCCGCCACGAGGATGTTGCGGTTGATGTTCGCGCAAATCCCATCGAAAGCGTGGGGAAACTGCTGCAACAAGGTGGCATCGCCGTGCAGGATCTCCATGTCGGTGATGGCGTTCAATGCGGCGTTCGATTGCGTGTTTTCGTAGCTCCATTCATCGATGTCGATGGCCACCACCCGCTGGGCCCCGAGCTTTTTCGCAGCGATGGCCAGCACCCCGGTGCCGCACCCCATGTCCAACACAGACTGCCCGGCCACCGGCTGGTTCAGCAGTTGACGGAGCATCTGCCACGTGGTGGCATGGTGGCCGGTGCCGAAGGACATCTGGGGTTGGATGATGAGGTCCAATCCACCTTCCGGGGCCGCATGGAAGGGGGCGCGCATGCAGGCCAGACCATCTACGTCGATGGGCGCGTAGTCGGCCTCCCACGCCGCGTTCCAATTCGCTGCTTCGATGCGCTCCTGTTCGGCTGCCACCGCTGTCACTCCCGGCATTTGCTGCAACCGGGCGATCACTGCTTCCCAATCCGACGGCTCGACTTGTCCCCACGGAGCGTGGACCACCACACCGGTTTCCGTGTTTTCAAACATATCAAACCCCACCTCACTCAACCACGCAATGGCTACATCTGAAGCGGGCTGCACGGGGTTGAGCGTCAGCTCCAATTTCAAGAACGCATTCATACTCCGAAGGTAGCAGGACGGGAGGCTACGCCCCCCATGGGACCACAATTGTTTTCCACCCCTTTTGTACAGCCGGCTTACAGGCTATCCGCAATCTTGACGAGTTCCAAAAAGTCAGCGGGTTTGAGGCTCGCACCGCCGATGAGGCCGCCGTTGACGTCGGGTTGGCTGAACAGTTCCTCCGCGTTTGAGGGCTTGCAGGAACCGCCGTAGAGGATGGGCAAATTTTGTGCAGCGCCATTGCCAAACCGCGCACCCCACCACCGCCGGATCGCCGCATGCATGGATTGCGCCTGCTCGGCGGTGGCTGTGCGGCCCGTGCCGATGGCCCAAATGGGTTCGTAGGCCACCACCAATCCTTCCGCGTTGTCGCGTCCTGCAGTGGCGTCCTCCAATTGGGCGCAAACCACCTCCTCGGGGCTTCCCGCTTCCCGTTGCTCGAGCGTTTCGCCGCAGCACAGGAATACCCGCAATCCTGTCGCGAGCGCTTGTTGGACCTTCATACGCACCACCTCATTGGACTCCCCGAAGAACTCCCGGCGTTCGGAATGGCCGATGAGCACGGACTCCACCCCTACGGATTTCAGCATGTCCGCAGTGAATTCCCCGGTGTGCGCCCCCGAGCCGTGCGCACTGCATTGTTGGGCAGCCCAGCTGAACCGCGGTTCGTTCGACTGACTCAACCCCGCGAGGAAGGGCGCGGGCGGAGCAATGACCACCTCGGTTTGGCCTTCCAAGGCCGCAAGGGCCGGAAAGAATGCATCGGTGAATTCCCGAGCCTCGTTCATCAATTTGTTGCTCTTCCAGTTTCCAGCTACGATGTTGCGCATGACCTTTGCCTTGTTTTTGGGCGCAAATTTCGGACAACAATGAACAACTCCCACAACTGGCATGCACCGGAAGAGATCTTGGAGACCTATTGGGGGTTCCAAGAGTTCCGCGATTTCCAGCGGGGACCGGTGCAGGACTTGTGCGCGGGCAAGGACGTGTTGGCGGTGTTGCCCACCGGAGGAGGCAAGACGGTGTGCTACCAGGTTCCCGGGATTTTCCGCGGGGGGCTGTGTTTGGTCATCTCTCCTTTGATCGCCTTGATGAAAGACCAAATCCAAGGCCTCAAAAGGAAAGGAATCCGGTGCGACGCCGTCACGTCCGAGGGCGGCCAACGGGACGTGGAGCGGGCCTTGGAAAACGCAGCTGTGGGCGCCTTGCAGTTCCTCTACGTCAGTCCGGAACGGCTGCATTCGGAAGCCTTCCTCGGCCGGTTGGACCGCATGCCCATCCGGACCATCGCCATCGACGAGGCGCATTGCATTTCCCAGTGGGGGCACGACTTCCGGCCCGCCTACCGGAACATTGCATCCCTGCGTGATCACAAGCCGGATGCGGTGTGGGGCGCCTTCACTGCCACCGCCACCCCGTCTGTTTTCAACGACATCGCACAGCAGCTTCAATTGCGCCATCCGGCCAAGCACCGCAGCAAAATGCGCCGCTCCAATTTGCATTACGGCGCGTGCCAAGTCGGCGACGCACAAGCAAACCTCATTGAGGCTGTGGTTCAGGCGGAAGGCACCGGACTCGTCTACGTCGGGACGCGGATTGCCGCAGAGCGTTGGGCCGACCGCCTCCAACGTGCAGGTGTCTCGGCCATGGCCTATCACGCGGGCCTCGATGCGAAGGAAAAGGCGGATCGGCAGCGCAAATGGATCGATGGGGACCTGCGTGTGATGGCGTGCACGAGCGCCTTTGGCATGGGCATCGACAAGCCGGATGTCCGGTGGGTGTACCATGCCCACATCCCCGCTGACTTGGAGTCCTACGTTCAAGAAGCTGGGCGAGCAGGGCGCGATGGGCAAACCAGCACGTGCATCGTTTTCCCGGATTCCGCCTTGTTCAAGGAAACCGAAGACCGGATTGAGCGGCGGTTTCCAAGCATGGATTTCATCCGGTTGGTTTACCAAGGCATCGCGAACCAAGGTCCCGTTGCCGTAGGCGATCAACCCGCGTCCCCGACCCGCTTTGAATTGTTGCCCTGGTGCCAAAAGCAGGGACACGATGCGCGCGATGCCACCGCCGCCCTGCAGCTCCTGACGGCGGCAGGCTTTCTCAAAGCCGATCCCATGCCCGCATCCCAAGTGGGGACATGGCAACTGCTGGCCACCCCGCACCAATGCGCAGACTGGATTGAAAGTCAGCAATGGGGATGGGAGTTGTTGGATGCCTTGCGGCGGCACCCCGATGCGCGCACCGGTTTCGAATTCAATCCGCAACGGTGGGCTGAACGCCAGCACCGACCGGTCAGTGAAGTGCTGCATTGGGTGGAACGCTGGGACCGCATGGGCATGGGGGAATGGCGTCCTGCCGAGCCGGGATGGCGCATCGCCTGGACGGAACCGCGGCGCGCCACGGACCGCGTTTTCATCCCCGCCCCCTTGTTCGAGGAGCGGCGGGACTTGCTGCGCGACAAATGGCAAACCGTGCAGGCCTACTTATCCGAGGGAGGCTGCCGGGCGCAATTCCTCGACGCCTATTTCGGTGCAGGCGAAGAGGCTGAGCCGTGCGGCGTGTGCGACCACTGCCGTGTGTCCGAATGGGACGGGGAAGCATGGGTCCGCCAGCATGTTCCTTCGACAGGAATGAACGGCCACGAACTGCTCCGTCGCATTCCCTTGCTGCTCCGCGACGGCGGCATTGCTTGCTTGCACAACATGCGCACCTCGGGGGGCTTGTACTCGCGCGGAAACCAAATCTTCCTTTCCGACTGAGGTTATCCCTAATTTCGCCCCCATCATGGAGCTTCCCTACGTCATTCTCAAGCCCAAAAAAGAGGCCGCCTTGCTGCGCCGCCATCCGTGGGTTTTCAGTGGTGCCATCCAAAGCCGCCACGGCAAGCCCAAAACCGGGGACCGCATTGCCGTGCGCACCGCGGACGGGGAATGGCTCGGTTGGGGGCACTACACCAAAGGGCAATCCATCGCCGTGCGCATGGTGACCTTTACCGGGAATGAACCCGAGGAGGAAATTTGGCAGGAACGCATCGCTTCCGCCGCGCGGCTCCGGGAAGCGCTGGGGCTGTTGTCGGGAGCGGCCACCAACGCGTGTCGCTTGGTGCACGGCGAAGGCGACGGGCTGCCGGGATTGATTTTGGACTGGTATGCCGGGGTCGTGGTGATGCAGGTCCACACGTTGGGCATGCTGCGCGAGCAGCAGCATCTGCTCGAGGCCTTGAAACAAACGTTTGGCTCCCACCTGATTGCCGTTTACGACAAGAGCGCAGCCGTCCTTGAACGGCACCACGACGTGGAACATGCAGACGGTCTCCTCTACGGGAAGCTCCCCGCTCCCCTGCTCGCCAAGGAGCACGGACATGCGTTCGAAATTGACGTCGTCGAAGGCCAAAAAACAGGTTTCTTCCTCGACCAGCGGGACAACCGAG
>CBFHPD010000212.1:0-5573 GCA_965657495.1 uncultured Flavobacteriales bacterium | reverse complement strand
GGTCCAATTCCACCCCGGCCTGCGCGTAATACCACGCTTGGTTGTTCCAAAGCGTCGCATTCTGCGGGTCCATTTCGATGAGCGTTCCGTACAATTCCGCGGCCTCGGCTTCCCGATCGACGCGGCTCAGCGCATCGCCAAGCAGCAAGTGGATTTGGAACTTCAGCTCCGGATCGGCCACCACCAAATTCATGCGCGCCTCCTCAAGCAGCTCCACCGCCCGTGCTGCCTCGCCCAACTCGCTCGCCGCCCAACCCGCGTGGTACAACAGCTCCGCATCCATCGGAAACCGCGCCAAGGCTGCTTCCGCATCCGCTGCGAGCGCCTCCCAATCCTCCGTCACCCCATCGAGCGCGACCAACTGCTGCCACGCCTGCACCAAATGCGGCCCCACCACTGTGGCCTCCAGCGTGTGCAGCCGCGCGCCCGCGAAGTCATCCTCCGCCAAAGCGACCTCGGCCGCAAGCAAGTGCAAGGTCGGCTCCCCGGCATGTTGGGCAATTGCGGCCGCGAGCAACGGCCGGATGGGCGCGGAGACCGTCGGGCTGTACAGGTACTGGGCGTAATAATTGAGTACGGACACCTTCTCGTCGAGGTCGACGTCATTGCTCTCAAAAGCGCGGGTGAAGTGCTCCACGGTGAGCTTGTCGTTCTGCTGTTCGAGGTAGTAGTGGCCGAGTTCGTACTGCACACGGCCGTTGTACGGATCGCGTTTGGCGGCTTGGTGCAGCACGTCCACGGCGCGTCCGAGTTGCCCGGTATCCATCAGGTAGGAACCGAGGTAGGCGCTGAATTCGGGCACGTCGGGGAAGTGGGTCACTGCGGCTTCGAGGGCCGGCAGCAGGTCGCCGCTGCGGTGTTGGCTGAGTGCACTGAGCCGCGCGAGGGTCACTTCCGGGTCCGGCGCGCTGAGGTCCTCGTAGGTGTCGCAGACATGCAAGGCCAAATCCAATTGCCCAGCATCCAAGCACCGATCCACCCACTCCAAGGCGTAGTCGATGTCGCCGCGCCGCTCGCCGAGCAGGTCGCTCAAGTCCGCCGCCGCGTCCTTCGTCTCACCGAGTGCCACCAGCGCCATCGCCCGGTAATCGAGCGCCCAGTGGTCGTCGAGCCCCAGTTGCAGCGCGCGGTTGAAGTGGACGAGCGCCACGTCGTACCGTTCGGCTTCGAAGTCGATTTTGCCCAGCTGGAAGGGAATGGCGGCCTCCTCCGGCTCCTGCATCGCGCAGGTCAGCAGCGTGTTGTAGGCCGCTTCCGGGTCGCCTTTGGCCAAATCCCGTTGCGCCGCAAACCATTCCCGCTGGAAAGCTTCCGGGTAGGGCGGCAGCTCCGCCAAGTCCCGGCTTCCGCCGCAACCCGCCGCCAGCAGCGCTACCCCGATCAGTCCTTTCCAGCCGAATTTCATGCGTCAAGTGTCGAATAATCGCCCATGCTCACGTCGAGGGGCCGGCCGGTGAGGCGGGCGTGGCTGCCGATCATGGCGCCGGACAGTTGGGCGTGTTGAAGGTGGGTTTGGCCTTGAATCAAAGCGTTTTCGATGCGGCTATCAACAACAACGGTGCCAGCCCCGATGCTCACATGCGGCCCCACGACTGAGCGCTCAATCCGCGCCCCCGGCCCGATGAACACCGGCGGCAAGATCACGCTGTCGACCACCTCCGCGGTCGCATCCACACCCGCCTCGTCCGCCGTCAACGTCAGGATCCGCTGGTTCGTCTCCACCGTCACCGCCTTGTTCCCGCAGTCCATCCACTCGTGCACCTCGCCCGGGATGAAGCGCAAGCCCGCCTGCGTCATGTTCCGCAGCGCATCCGGCAGCTGGTACTCGCCCCCGTGCCGGACGTCCTCATCGATGAGCCGCTGCAATTCGCGCTCAAGCCGCTCGCCATCCTTGAAAGCGTAAATCCCGATCATGGCCAAATCGCCCACCCATTCCTGCGGCTTCTCCACGTAATCCGTGATGGCCCCGCTCGCGTCGGTCACCACCACCCCGAAGGCACTCGGGTCCTCGATGCGCTGCACAAACAGCACGCCATCCGCCTCCGGATCGATCGTGAAATCCGCGCGAAACAAGGTGTCTGCGAAGGCGACCACAACCGGCCCATTGAGGCACTCCCGCCCGCAGAGGATGGCGTGGGCCGTGCCCAGCGGTTCGTCCTGGTAGCAAATGCGGCCCTTCGCTCCGAGGCGTTCGGCCACGGCGAGCAACTGCGCCTCCGCTTCCGCCCCGAAGTCGCCGATGACGAAGGCGATCTCGTCCACCTGTTGGCCACTCCGCGCGACGATGTCCTCGACCAGGCGCTCCACGATGGGCTTGCCGGCGACGGGGATCAGGGGCTTGGGGACGGTCAGGGTGTGCGGACGCAGCCGGCTGCCCCGACCGGCCATGGGGACGATGATGTTCATGCGCGCGAAGTTACGGCGTTTTCAACGCGGCGTTCTGCCGGCGTTCAGCGCGTACCGGTGTGGCCAAACCCACCACCGCCACGCACCGTGGTCGACAGCTCGTGCACCTCTTTCCACGCCACCCGCTCGTACCGCGCCAGGACCAACTGCGCAATCCGCTCGCCGTGCTCAATGCGGAAGGGCTGCGGCCCGTGGTTGATCAGCAGCACCCCGATCTCTCCGCGGTAGTCCGCATCGATTGTCCCGGGCGCGTTCAGGACCGTCACTCCGTGCTTGAAGGCGAGCCCGCTCCGCGGCCGCACCTGCAACTCCGTGCCCTCCGGCAACGCCACGAACAGCCCGGTCTTCACGAGCTGAAACGTTCCGGGCGCCAGTGTCACGGGCGCGTCCAAGCACGCCCTCACGTCCAATCCGGCGCTCAATGCCGTGGCGTACTCCGGCAAGGCGTGCCCGCTCCGATTCCGTACCTCCACCACCGCGCTCATCGCCCGGGAAATTGCGGCTTCCGCTTCGCGATGAACGCCTGCGTGCCCTCCTTGAAATCTTCGGTCTCGAACTGCGCGCCGAAGCTGTCGATTTCGGCCGCAAAGCCCTCCCGGCTGTACCCCGCCAGGACGGCGTCGAGCGCCGTAGCCAACGCCGTCGGCGCGTTTTTCATGATGCTCCGCGCCATGGCCTCGGCTGCGGCAGGCAGTTCAGCGAGCGGCACCACTTGGTTCACCAACCCACAAGCCAGCGCCTCATCCGCCTTCATCATCCGCGCCGTCAAAATCAGTTCCATGGCCTTGCCCTTGCCGATGAGCTGCGGCAAGCGCTGCGTCCCCCCGTACCCGGGGATCACGCCGAGCGACACTTCCGGCAGGCCCATTCGGGCCGTGTCCGAAGCCACGCGGACGTGGGCCGCCATGGCCAGCTCGAGTCCGCCCCCGAGGGCAAATCCGTTCACGGCCGCCACCACCGGCTTCCGGCATTGCTCCACCTTGTCGAACAGCAAGCGCTGCCCACGCGCCGCGAGTTCCTTCCCTTGCTCGCCGTTGAAGTCGGCGAACTCCTTGATGTCGGCCCCCGCCACGAAGGCCTTTTCTCCGGCGCCGGTGAGCACGATGGCCCGCACATCCGCGTTGGCTGTGGCGGCATCGATGGCGTCAGAAAGGGTTTGGATCACCTCGCTGTTGAGCGCATTGAGCGCTTCCGGCCGGTTAATCGTCAGGGTCAAGAGCCCATCTTGGAGGTCGCTGAGAAGGAGCATATCGTTGGATTTTCAGGCCAAAGTTACGCCACACCTCACGGCTCCGGCTCGCCCCAAATCCACCCCAGTTCCCGCCAAGCCATCGCCGCCGCCACTTCCGCATCAATCCGGTCCTTCCGTGCTTTGACAAGCGACGCTTCCCGGCTGTTGATCAGGAAAATCGAGCTTTCGCCGGCGTTGAACTTCACGGTTTCGGCGTCGAGCAGGGCCTCGGCAAGGGCCTCGGTTTCGCGGGCGGCTTCCCATTGGCGCACTTGGTCGGACCAGGCGACCCCGGCGCCGTAGGCTTCGGCTTCCCATTTCCGCGCCTTGTTTTCGAGGTCGAGTTGGATGTTCTCGCGGTCGATCCGGGCGAGCTCGAGTGCGCCGCGTTCCTTGCGAAGAAACAGCGGGAGGGCGGCCTTCAGTTCCAAGGCGTAATCCGTGGGGCCGAGGTCGATCGGGGAGGTCGGGCTGAGGGTGAGGAAGCGCGCGTCGAGCTGGGGCTTGAGTTGCTCGCGGGCGAGCCGGATTTCGGCATCGGCTGCGCTGCCTTTTGCGGCGAGTGCGTTGTTGAGGGGGTGGCTCTGCCAGCGCGCCGCGCGGGAACGGTCGTTGAGGGGGTGGAGGGTGACCCAAACCGTGGCACCGGCCCAGTCCGTCGGGGCCACCGGCGCCACGCCGTCGGCCAAGGCCACGGGGCGGCCGGCATCGTCCCACAACCACGCGGCGGCCTTGGCCCGGGACTGGGCAAGGACCGTCGAGGCGGCCGCGGCTTCCATGCGGCGTGTGGACCACCGGAGGCGGGCTTCAACGGTGTCGATGGCGGCGCGGTCTCCGCCAATGACTGCTGAGCGGATGCCTTCGAGCCGGATGAGGGCGAGGCGCTCGGCTTCCTGGGCGACTTCGGCCGCTTCGTGGGCCTTGTACCACTTCCAATAGGCAGCAGCGGCGTCGAGGAGGAGGTCGTTGAGGGCGAGGGTGCGCTGGGCGGCGTTGAGGGTGACGTAGGCCTCGGCCTTGCGGAGTGCGGTCCGGCGGGCGTCGGTGAGCAGGCCTTGGCCGAGGCGGACGGTGGCGCCGACGGACCAGAGGCCACCGTCGGGGAGGGTGGATTCGGGGTTGAGGTAGGCGCCGTCGGTTTGGGACCAGCTGGATTCGAGGGAGATGCCGAGGGGGGTTTCGGCCACAACGCCGGCGGCTTGGTAGTCGTAGTAGGCGGTCCCGCCATAGGACTTGCTTTTATCGGCCGCAAATAGCTTGGGATCAAAGGCTCCACGGGCCTTCCGGAGGTAGGCGGCGGCGGCGTCTTCGAGGAGGTCGGCTTGGCGCGCAACGGGGTGGTGGGTGAGGACGGCTTGGAGGAAGGCGGTTTCTTCAAATTGGATTTGGGCTACCGCATGCCATGCACCCGCCAAAAAGCTCATCAGCAGGAAGAACCGCTTCATCACTTGCCTTCTTTTTTGTCCTCCTTGTCAGCGGGACTCCCGTAAAAATCGGGGGGGAAGCCGTTCAACTGACGCCAGACCTCGTACCACACCGGGACGGTTTTCAGCAGGGCAATGCCGCGCGCACCGCCGCCTGCTCGCAAGGCCTCGGGCCAGGGGGCTTCGGGCCGCTCACTCACGAGGACCCGGTACTTGCCGTTGTCACTGATGACGGGATCGATGGCCATGACTTCACCCGGGAAGGTGCCGTAGGTGACCGCTGGCCAGCCCGAGAAGACGATGGCGGGCCAACCATCGAACAAAAACCGCACTTCGTTTCCTACATGGAGGAGCGGCAAGTCCATGGGGGCGATGTAGAACTCCACGGCAAGGGCCGTCTCCTCCGGGACGATGGTCAAGATGGGCGTGCCCTCTTTCACCGTTTCGCCGATGCCCCCTTGAAGCGCCTTGGTGACGCGTCCGGCCTGGGGCGCTCGGAGGTAGCGGAACCC
>CBFHPD010000211.1:0-13382 GCA_965657495.1 uncultured Flavobacteriales bacterium | reverse complement strand
GGAGGCGATGGGCTGGGCGTCGCCCTGTCCTTCCACGGCCATGCGATCCGCTGCCACGCCCCGCTCCAGCAAGTAGTTGCGGACGGCCTCGGCGCGTTCCAAGCTCAACACGAGGTTGTCGGCGGCGTTGCCGCGGTTGTCGGTGTGACCGACGATTTGGACTTGCGCATCGTTTGCCAACATCAAAGCGGCCAACTGCTCCAACTCCGGCTGGAAAACCGCCTCGAGGGTGGAAGAGCCGGACGCAAACCGGACATCCTTCAGCGTCAACACCGTGCCCACTTCAAAGCGGGTGAGGGAAATGGTGGCCCGCTCATCCGGATCCACTTCGTTCCAGACGACCTGTTCGGAATAAAACGCGTACCAGGGATGATCCACCCGGAAGCGCAGGGCATCCCCATCGGGAAACGGCAACTCGAAGCGCCCTCCGTTCGACCGGACGCGGGCGATGAGTTGGCCATCGGGTCGGACCACGTCCACATCGGCCTCCACCGGCTGCCCGTCCGCCGCATCGACCACGTAGCCCCGCAGGACGCGGACCTCGTTCGCCACGTGCTCTTCCGGAAGGCGCAGTTCCCACAAATCGAGGTTGCCCGGTTCTTCGCGGTCAGTGGCGAACATGGCCCACCGGCCGTCGGGCGTAACGAGGACGCTGCTCTCGTCGTGGTGGGTGTTGATGGGGTAACCGAGGTTGACGGGTGGGCCCCACATGCCGTCCGGGCCTTTTACACTGCGGAACAAGTCTAGCCCGCCCATGCCCGGGTGGCCATCGGACACAAAATACAAGGTGCTGCCGTCCGGATGGAGGACGGGGTTGCCTTCGGTGCCCGGGGTGTTGATGGGGCCGGGCAACCGCACCGCGGGAGACCAGGAGCCGTCCGGTCGGCGGGTGGATTGGAAAATGTCTTGCTCGGCGGGCGTGTCACGGGTTTCGCGGCGGGCGCGGACAAAGAGCAGGGTCTGGCCGTCCGCCGACAAGGAGGGCTGGCTCTCCCAAACCGCGGTGTTGGGCGCGCCCAAATTGGTGCCCAACGTGAACCGCCCTTCCGCTGCATCCCACACCGATTCGAACAAATCGCACGACCCCTTGCCGGTTCGCTCGCCGTAGCCGTTCTCGACCGTGGAGCAGGCAGTGAAGATGAGGCGCTGGCCGTCGCCTTGCAAGGCGGGGGCGCCTTCGTTCGAAGGGGTGTTGATGCCGCGCAAAGGCTGGACAGTGCCCCAGGAATGGGGTCCCGTGGGGTGTGCGGTGAAGAAATCCTCCTGGCCTTCGAAGGCCCGGTTGCCCATGATTTGGCGTGTGAACAACAAGGTCTGCCCATCGGCCGTGATCGCGGGATAATACTCTGGCGCGTCCGTGTTCACCTCCCCCGCGAGGGGCCGGTTCTCCAAATCCACGGGCTCAGCGACCGCTGCCGCTGCAAACGTGAGGTGCGCGTAGACGGTTTCCCACCCCTCCCCTTCCAACGGGGTTTCCAAAGACGCCGCCGCATCCGCGTAGGCCTGCAACCCGTCCGCGTACCGGCCCGACGCGTGCAAGAGCTCGCACACGCGCACCCGGCCTTGCGGATACCGCTGCGGTGCGGTGGCGTATCCGTGCTGGTAGGCATCTGCGGCTTCGGACAAGAACCCGGCCTCGTCGAGGAGCTGGCCCTTGAGCATCCACGCTTCGAAAAAGGACGCATCCCTGCGGATGGCGCCGTCCAGCGCTTCGAGGGCCTCGCCGAGTCGGCCGTGCAGGTACGCTTCGAGCGCTTCACCGTACGCCTTTGCCGCGCGCTTGTTCTCGGTGGTGAGCGTGGGCTGCGCGATGGCTGCAACGCTGAGGACAAGGAGCGCCGTGGCGAGGGAGAGGAAGCGGTGAATCATGGCTGCAATTTGGGCCAAAAAAGCCGCAACTTGCACCCCAAAATTCGCCCCATGCGCATCGGCCTGCTTTCCGACACCCACAGCCACATGGACGACCGCATTTTGCACCACCTGCGGGGGGTGGACGAGATCTGGCATGCTGGGGACATCGGCTCCTTCGACGTGACGGATGCACTGGCAGCCGTGGCCCCCCTGCGCGTCGTCTTCGGGAACATCGACGATCACCGCGCACGGGCCGAGTTTCCGGAGGAAATCCGTTGGGAATGCGGCGGCTTGCGGTGCCTGATGCGGCACATCGGCGGAAGGCCCGGGCGGTATGCCAGCGGGGTGCGGGCGCTGCTTCAAGCGGAGCGGCCGGATGTGTTCATTTGCGGGCACAGCCACTTGCTGCGGGTGGAACGCGACACGAGTTGGGGCGGCTTGTACGTCAATCCAGGTGCTGCGGGATTGCACGGGTTTCACCGCGTGCGCACCCTCCTGCGCTTCTCGATCGACGCGGGCCAAATCCATGACATGGAGGTTGTTGAGCTCGGACCGCGCGTCGGTTAGAAAAGTTTCCGTATCATTGCCCTGCGTTTGCGAGCCGTGTGAACTTTTGAGTGGCTCATTCTCTGCGCATTGGCCCGGGGCCCTTCGGCCCACCCCCTCCCTCTTTTTTAGGAATACTTGATTGACCCCCTTGATGTACGACATCATCGAATTGAACGGCAAGAAAGTCGCGGAATTGCGCGACATTGCAAAGAAGCTGGGCATCCAGCGCTTGGACAAATTGAAGAAGCAAGATTTGGTCTACTCCATCTTGGATGAACAAGCGGTCCGCCCGACGCAGGAGAAGCAGCCTGCTGAAAAGGCCAAACCACGCGCCGCAGCCCCCAAGCCTGCTCCGAAAGCTGAACCCAAAGCTGCCCCGAAAGCCGCGCCAAATCCGGCGCCTGCAGCAGATGCCCAGCCCGCTGAATCCGGCGAGGCAGCCGAGCGCCCAGCCCGGCGCCGCGGCCGCCCCACTAAAACCCAACCGGCCGAAAACACGGCTCCCGCTGAAAATCCGGCGGCCACGGCAGAGCAACCAAGAGATCAGGCTGCACCGCAAAAGCCGGCCGAATCCTCAGAAGCGCCCAAACCCGGCGACCGCCTCCGCGAACGCCGGAGCCGCAGGAACCGCGGCAACGAAAACGAAGTGCCGGCCCAACGGGAAGCCCCGTCGGATGGGGCGCCCGAAAAGCGCAACGACCGCAACACGGACAATAATCAGGAGCGCAAGTCGGAGGGCAAGCAAGAGGCGAAGGGCAGAAATGACCGCAACGAGCGCAGCAACCGCGGCGACAGAAACGAACGGAGTGATCGGAACGAGCGCAACGAGCGCAACGAGCGGAACAACCGGAACGAGCGGAACGAGCGCAACGAGCGGAACGAGCGGAACGAGCGGAACGAGCGCGGCAACCGCAACGATCGCAACGACCGCAACAACCGCAGGAATCAGCGCGACAAGTTCATCAGCGAGCCCGATGAGCACGGATTCAACTTCGACGGCATTTTGGAAGCGGAAGGCGTGTTGGAGTTGCAGAACGAAGGCCACGGATTCCTCCGGTCAGCCGACTACAACTACCTGAATTCGCCCGACGACGTTTATGTGAGCAACCGCCAAATCAAGCAGTTCTCTTTGCAAAACGGCGACACCATCATCGCGAAGATCCGCCCGCCCCGCATCGGAGAAAAGTTCTACCCGCTCATCGATGTCGTCAGTATCAACGGCCGCACCGTGGAATGGGTGCGCGACCGGGTGCCCTTCAAGTTTTTGACGCCCCTCTTCCCGCAAGAGCGGTTCAAACTGAGCACGCGAGGCGGCGGCATCAGCACGCGGCTGATGGACCTCTTTGCCCCCATCGGCAAGGGACAGCGGGGCATGCTCGTGTCCCAACCGAAGACGGGTAAAACCACTTTGTTGAAGGACGTGGCCAACGCCATTTCCATCAACCACCCGGAGGTGTACCTCATCATCCTGCTCATTGATGAACGGCCGGAGGAAGTGACGGACATGAAGCGCAGCGTGAACGCGGAGGTGATTGCCTCGACGTTTGACGAGCCGGCGGATCGCCATGTTCGGATTGCGGATTTGGTCTTGGAGAAAGCCAAACGCATGGTCGAATGCGGGCACGACGTCTGCATCCTCCTCGATTCCATCACCCGCCTTGCGCGCGCCTACAACACGGTGAGCCCGAGTTCGGGGAAAATCCTTTCCGGTGGAGTCGAAGCGAATGCCCTGCAGAAGCCCAAGCGTTTCTTCGGCGCTGCTCGGAACATTGAGAACGGCGGGTCGCTGAGCATCATCGCCACCGCGCTGACCGAGACGGGCTCGAAGATGGACGACGTGATTTTCGAGGAATTCAAGGGCACGGGCAACATGGAATTGCAGCTGGATCGCCGCATTTCGAATCGCCGCATCTACCCCGCCATCGACATCTTGTCGAGCGGCACACGTCGAGAGGACTTGCTCATGGACAAGACGGATTTGCAGCGGATTTGGATCCTGCGCAAGCACTTGGCCGACATGAATTCCATTGAAGCCATGGAGTTTGTAAAAGAGCGCATCGAACAAACCCGTTCGAACGAGGACTTCTTGAACTCGATGAACGGATGACGATTTGGAAGTGGTCTCCCTTGATCGGGGCGGCGCTTTGGGGGGGGTGGAAGGTGTTCAGTTGGGGGGTGTTTCCGTGGGAAACGAGCGCTCAGGTGGGCGCACTGCTCAACTTGTTCATCCTGATGCTGTTGGCATTGGGTGGCGCGTGGTTTGCGATGAAGAGCCAGGAGGACTATCCGGACTTTTTGACGGCCTTCCGTGCGGTGACCCAAACCCCGTTCCGCTTCGCTTTGCTCGTCACCGGGGGACTGGTCGTCTGGTACACTACCGCCGCATCGGACGGGCTGGCCGCTCGCCGCGAACGGTTGCGTTCCGAAGCCACTGCCCTCGTTCAGGACGATGCGGCTTGGTCCGAATTTGTGGCCGCCCAGGGAGGCGGCGATTGGGACCGCGAAGCCGCTTTGGAACAGCAGTTGGAAACCATTGACACCATCTTCAATCCGCGGCTGTTCATCGGCCTGTCCCTGTTGGGCTTGGTGGTGGCCAGCCTCGTCTGCTCCGCAGTGGCGACAGTGTTGTGGCGATCGGTTTGGGTCAAGTAAAACCCGGGACATACCAAAGCCGTGAACGGCGCGTTGCGTAGTTTTACATCCGAATGGAGCACATGAAGCAATTACCGGCTACCCGAACGTGGTGGATGACGCTTGTGGCAGTGGCCCTCGTGGCCACAGCTTGGGGGCAAGGACCGCGCAAAAACTTGGCATCGTTCGACACCAAGCCCTACCACTTCGGATTCCTGCTCAGTGCCAACACGTCGGACTTCCGCATGACCCTGCGGCCAGACAGCCTGTTCGCCGACAGCTTGTTGGGAGTGGCCAACTTGCCCCAATCGGGATTCAATTTGGCCTTGCTCGCCTCGTGGGACATCAACGGGAACGTCCACCTGCGCTTCGCGCCCGGGTTGAGTTTTCAGGACCGCGGGCTGGAATACACGTTCCTGCGGGAGGAGGAGAACCTGACGAAGGTGCGGCGCACGGAATCGGTCTACCTCGATTTCCCCTTCCTCCTGAAGTTGCGCACCGACCGGATCGGCAACTTTGCGGCCTACGGCCTCGTGGGCGGAACGCTGAGCCGGGACATGCAATCGAATTCCGATGTGGACCAGGATTTGGCCAGCGACCTGGTGCTGCGGTTGGAAAAGGGAAACCGGACCTTGGATGTGGGCGCCGGGGTGGATTTGTTCTTGCCTTTTTTCAAATTCGGCATCGAGGGGAAGTTTCAATTCGGACGGCGCGATGTGCTCATACACGATGACACGATTTATGCGCGTCCACTTGAGAAATTGAAGACGCGCACCTTCGTGTTGTCGCTCTGCTTCGAAGGCTAAACCGCATGAGAGGCCTGATCCAACGAACCTTGCCCGCGCGTTATGCGCCGCGTTGGATTGTCGCTGCGCTGGATGCCCTGCTGGCGTTAGGGGCGGTGTTGGGGGCGATTTTGCTGCGGTTCGAGTTCGCGGTGCCGCCGAACGAATGGGGCGTGTGGTGGCGGTTCCTTCCGCTGTTTGTCGGGTTGCGGTTGCTGATCGCCCGTGCGTTCCGGCTGGAGTCGGGGATTTTGCGCCACACCGGCACCGAGGATGCGCGGCGGGTGTTTTGGGCGGTTTCGGCCGGCACCGTGGTGTTCGCCTTGCTCAACGCGGGCCGTTATGCGGTGGCCGATGGGCGCTTTTTCATCCCGTTTTCCGTGTTGGCCATTGAGTGGATGGGCACGCTGGTGGGAATGATCGGGATGCGGCTCGCGGTGAAGTGGCTGTATTTGCAGACCATTCGCAAAGGCAATGAACAGGTGCACGTGGCGATTTTTGGGGCAGGTGAAGCCGGTTTGATTGCCAAACGCGCGCTCGACCGCGAAGGCTCCGCCGAAATGCGGGTCGTGGCCTTCATCGACGACGACCCCAACAAAGTGGGCAAGAAACTCGAAGGGGTGGACATCTTGTCGGCGGCGCAAGCCCGCCGCTTTTACCGCACGGGCGGGGTGGATCGCCTCATCATCAGCGCCCAACAGCTCACGCCCAAGCGGCGGCGGCGGCTGGTCGACCAAGCGCTCGGCCAAGGCATACGCGTCCTCGATGTGCCCCCCGTGTACGATTGGATCAACGGCGAACTCACGGCCCGCCAAATCCGGGAACTGCGCATCGAAGACCTGCTCGGACGTCCCGCCATCCAACTTGACCGTTCACGGGTCGCCGATGCCCTGCGCGGCAAGCGGGTGGCCGTCACCGGCGCCGCGGGGTCCATCGGTTCGGAGTTGGTGCGGCAGATTTTGGTCCACCAACCGGCCGCCCTGCTGGCCATCGACCAAGCAGAGACCCCGATGCACGACTTGCAGCTCGAACTGGGCAAGCTCGGCGTACAAGGCCGCGTGGACGCACAAATCGGCGACGTCCGCGATGCGCAGCAAGTGCGGGATACGTTCGCAACATTCCGCCCGGATTTGGTCTTTCACGCCGCCGCTTACAAGCACGTTCCGCTCATGGAGAAGCAGCCGTGGCAGGCGTTTGAGACCAATGTCGTCGGCACCCGCAACGTGCTCACTGCCGCCCAAGCCGTCGGATGCGGCGCCTTCGTATTCGTGTCCACCGACAAGGCGGTGAACCCGTCGTCGGTCATGGGCGCCACCAAGCGCGTGGCTGAGCGGATGATCCAGGAACTTGCCAGCGCCGGACCGACCCGGGTCATCACCACGCGGTTTGGCAATGTGCTCGGCAGCAACGGCAGCGTCATCCCGCTGTTCCGGCGCCAAATCGAAGCCGGCGGCCCCGTCACGGTCACCGACACGGAGGTGACCCGGTACTTCATGACCATTCCCGAAGCGGTGCAGCTCGTTCTCGAGGCCGGTTCGATGGGAGAAGGCGGCGAGGTGTACATGTTCGACATGGGCGAGCGCGTCCGCATCCTGGACCTCGCCCGGCGCATGATCCAACTGGCCGGGCTGGAGCCCGACCGCGACATCGCCTTGGAAATCACGGGACTGCGACCGGGCGAAAAGCTGCACGAGGAACTGCTCTTGCAAGCGGAGGACCACCTGCCCACGCACCACCCGAAGATCAGGCGTGCAGCGCACACCGCGCCCCCCGGGCCCGAATGGCTCGAGCGGATTGCAGCCCTCGAAGCGCAGCGCGCTGACCACGAGGGGACCGTGGCGTTTTTGACCGAATCCCTGCCCGAATTCAAGGAGAACCGCAACGGGAAAACTACCTTTGATTCATGAGCAACGATTTCAGCACGGAGCAGGAGCGGTTGGAGGCGCAAGTGGCCTCGTACTTCGGAGCAATGCCTCCGCGATTCGACTACCTCGAAGAAGGTGGCGTGACGCATTTGGCCTTGATGACCACGAACCCGCGGCACCAGCAGGAGTTTTTGTTCCACAAATCCTCGGGCGCACATGCGATCCAAGCGCTCGAAAGCATGCTCGAATACATCCGCGATCACCGGGCGCTTGAGCCGACCTACACCATCCAATGGCGGGCCTTCGATGAGTCCGAATTGCACACTTCCTACTTCTCAGCGCCCAACATCCTCGGGGCGTTGGACAAGTTCTTTCACGGCCGCGACGTGCACGCCATCACTGTTTTCTCGGTCACGCTGAATCCGATGTCCTGAATGCCCGCTCCCGTGGATGCTTATTGGATGCCGGCCCGTCCTTCGGAGGGATTGTTCAAGGCGAAGGGGTCCAAACACATCGGTTACATCTTCCCCGTTCGCACCGAAGCCGAAATTGCGCAACACCTCGAAGCGGTGCGGAAAGAGCACCATGCCGCCCGGCACCACTGTTACGCGTGGCGCCTCGGTCCCGAAGGCGAGCAGTGGCGGGCCCAAGACGACGGCGAACCGGCGCATTCGGCCGGAACGCCCATCCTCGGAGCCCTGCGCAGCCGCGAAGTCACGTACTGCCTCGCCGTGGTGGTCCGGTATTTCGGTGGCATCAAGTTGGGGGTAGGTGGATTGATTGAGGCGTACCGCGAGGCCACTTTGGACGCCTTGGACCAAGGGGAATTGGTGGAACGGTTCGTGGAGGCGGTTTGGGATGTGCGGTTCGGGTACGAGCGGATGAGCGACGCCATGCGGATCTTGAAGGAATTCAATTGCTCCCCGGAGGCCACGGATTTTCGTGAAAGCTGCCGGATGCAGACCCGCATTCGGCTCGGGGAATCCGCTGCACTCGGCGAAGCCCTCAACGGCGTTTACGGCATTGAAGCCGAGCGGTTGAGCGTCGGGTAAGGCGCACTTCGTCACAGCAACGTCAAGATTCGGCTGAACTGACACAACCCGGGGTTTTGGGGGAAGCCGGCGTTCTAATTTCGCAACATGAACGCACGCCCGCTCCCCTTGCTCTTCGCCTTGGTGACCGCTGCGTTTTGGGCTTCAGGCCAAACCCCTTCCCACCATCCGGAACGCGACAGCCTCTTTCTTTCGAACAGCCAGCCCGACATCACCGCGCTGGTGCACGGGCTGAAGGCCGCCACCATCTCGGCCGCCGATGCCGCCCCCGATACCCCGCTGGAGCAGGTGCAGCGGCTGGATGTCACGGCCCTCGACGCCACGCCCGCCGCGTCCCGCTTGCTCGCGCTGGCGGCCTTGCCCGGAGTGGCCTTTCAAACCGCCACCTCCGGCACCGTTCGTCCTATCGTGCGCGGCCTGTCCGGCATGCGCGTGGCCACGTATTTCTACGGCGCCCGCATCGAAAGCCAAGCATGGGGCGAGCACCACGGCATCTACTTGCCCGAACAAGGCATCGAGCGCGTGGAAGTGGTGCGGGGGGCGTCCACCCTGCTCGACGCGGCGGATGCCTTGGGCGGAGTGTTGCGGTTTGTTCCGATCGGCCCCGACCCCGAGCCCGGACGCCGAAGTGCCCTCCACCTCACAGGCCATTCCAATACCGGCGGGGTGCAAGCCTCGCTCATCACACGTAAGCGCAGCGAATCGGCCTACCACACGTTCAGCGGCGGCGTAAACCGACACGGGACCGCCACCCTCCCCGACGGCACGCCCCTTGCGAATTCGGATTACCGCCAGTTTTTCGCCCAAGGACGGTTCGGGTACCTGAAGCCGTGGGGGACGTGGGATGGCGCCTACACCTCAGCCTATAACACGGCGGGGTTGGTGGGCCGCACCGGCTGGCACCAGAGTGGGGATCACCTGATCACGAGCTCGTTGCACGTTCAGGGGCGCCGGGGGTGGATTTGGCACCCGACCTTGAGCTACCAATTGAACCACCGGAAGGAGTTCCACGACAGCCTCGCGGTCGGAGAAGCGCAGGCGGCGGACCGAGCAGATTTCGACTTGAACCTGCGCACTACGCGACTCGACCTGCGGGTTGAGCGCAGGCGCGGCGAATGGCACGTGTTGGTAGGATCGCAAACCGCCCTGAAATCGAACGAGAACGGGCCGTTGGACGACGATACCAACCGGTTCCTGCCGGATGCTGAGGTCATGGAATCGGGCGCATTTGTCGAGTCGGCTTGGCAGCGCGGGGCATGGCAGGCTGTCGGCATTTTGCGTTCGGATGTGCGCCAAACCACCCTCTCCGCCTCCCCCGCACGCACATTCGCGATGGTGTCCGGCGGATTGGGCCTGACCTGGGAGTCGCCGGCTGATTGGCGGATGACGGTGGGGCTAGCCCGCAAGAACCGGGCGCCTGGGTTGTCGGAATTGGCCGCCTCCGGGTTGCACGGAACCATGAACCGGTACGAAGTCGGCCAACTGGACTTGGACGTCGAAACCAGCCACCAAGTCGAGTGGAACTGGTGCCGGCCGATGCGCGACACGTGGAGCGCTGAGCTGTCGGCCTACCACCAACGCGTGCAGGGGTTCATCCACCTGACGCAGACCGATTCAACAGCCTTGGGCCTGCCTGTTTTTGCCTTCAGCCAGCGCGATGCGCGGTTGACGGGGGCCGAACTCAGCGCCCGGTGGCTCGCTGCGCACTGGTTGGAGTTGCGCGCTGCGGGCTCATGGATCAATGCCCGAAATGACGCGGGCGACGCCCTGCCGTTGATTCCCCCCGCAAACGTGCGCCTCGAAGCGCATGCGACGCGCAGGGATGCACGGAACCGGACGTGGACGGCGCAGATCGTGGGCCGCGCCTCGCGTGAGGCCGTGCTGGTCGATGCCGGTTGCACCGTGGTTTGGAATCCACAATGGACCACCACCTTGACGGCGAACAACCTCCTCAACCACACCTACACCACCATCCTCTCGCAGCTCAACAACCTCGGGCTGCCGGAACCCGGGCGCAACGTGCGCCTCCGGATGGAGTGGTCGTTTTAACGCGGCTTCCGCACGAAGTAAACAAGGCGCTCGGTGCCAAGGCAATACCGGTCCGCCAGCTCCTTCCCCACTTCCTCAGCCACGTCCACCACATCCACTTCAAAGCCGGCTTCAGCTAAGCGCTTGGGATAGTCCTCGTAACCATAAAGGCGGAGGTGATCGCTCTGGAGGTACAACCGCTCCCGCTCCCGCGGATCGGTGATGCTGCGGTCTTCCTCCGTGTTGGGATTGTTCATGTCGATGGGCACCTGCAAGATGCCCCACCCGCCGGGCTTGAGCACCCGGAAGAACTCGAGCAACACATCCCGGTCCTTGTCCACGTGTTCCATCAAATGGTTGGCCATGAGGACATCGAACGAGTTGTCTTCAAACGGGATGTCGTGCACATCGAAGTGGTGATCGGCCCAAGGGGAAACCAAGTCGCCGGTGACGTAATCGAGGTTTGCCTGCTTCTTGAACAATCGGAGGTAGCAATATTCAGGGGCCAAATGCAGCATGCGCAAAGGCGCCGTGAAGAAATCCGTGTGCCGCTGAAGAAACAGCCAAATCGTGCGGTGCCGTTCCAAGGACAAGCTGTGCGGCGCCAATGCGTTGGGCCGCGGATTCACCCGTCCGTATGGCAGCAACTTCCGATACGACTTCCCGGAAATGGGATCCTCGTAGCGGTCTCCAGACCAAATGAAAGCAATCCGCAAAATGGTCCAATGGGTCCACACCTGCAGCAGGTGGCGGGGCACAAAACGGGTAAACAGTGCAATGAGTTGTTGCATGGGGGCAAGTTAATTCCGTGGGCGCCGATGGCGCGAAAAAAAGCCGAACCCTTTGCAGGATTCGGCTTTTCATTACGCATCCTGTGCGCAAAGGTTTCTCTTATTGAACGAGCAACTGCAAAGAGGTGGTTCCCGCGGCCGCGCGCAAGGTGGCTTGGTACCAACCGGCGGACCAATCCGACACCGGAATGGAAGCCCCCGAGGCCACCTGCTGAGCGCTCCACAGCACCCGGCCTGAAGCGTCCGTCAATTCGACTTCGAGCAATTCGTTCGAATCCCAGCGCAACTGCACCTGATCGGTGGCGGGATTTGGGAACACCTCCAAGCCGACCGCTGCCGCCCATTCTTCCACGCCCACCACTGTCACCGTCACCGGCACACGATCCGAAGGGCACTCCGTCGTGGGGGCAGACACCACCCAGTTGTAGAAGAAGTAGTAGTAGTTCTGCGCATTGGCTCCGGCCACGGAACTCGCTGTGATGCTGCCCAGATCGCCCAAGGCATAGGGGTAGTTCAAATCCGAGCCGTTGCCATCGCGCCACAATTGCGGGTTGTCCGCGTTGCACTTCAGGCCGTAGTTCGTGCCGGCAGGCACCGTCCATCCGAGTTCCACCACGTTGGTGCCGTCGGCGAGGTCGAAATCACCGACAAACACGGTGGCGCCTTGGGCATCGAGCAATTCGATTTGGCGCACCCCACTTCCGTTCGCAAAGACCGTCACCTCCACCAGCTGCAGGTCGTCGTAGGCATCAAAGAGCATGTAGTACGCATCGTTCGTGTGGTACTGGCCCATGTCCACTTCCGACTCGCCGCCCGTGAACTGTTCCGCCATTGAAGCCGCTACATCTTCTACCCAGTAGGTCGTGTTTGCGCTCAATGCCGGCGTGGTGAACGATGCGCCCTGAGCGATGGGCGTGGTGGCGAACTCGTCGTCGTACCAGAGCAAGGTGCTCACACCACCATCGAGGACAACGCTGCCCCCCGCATCCACGGAAGCTCCTGCTACCGTGGGAGCATCCGGGGTGGGGTAAAACGTCACTTCCACCTCATCGGACATGAGTTCGTTGCCGCATATGTCGATGCCGCTGGCGCTGAAAATGCCCGACTCGGTCACCTCGAGCATGGAGCCGGTGGCCTCCGTGGACCATGTCCAATCGCCCTCGTTTTCAATGCTCAGTTCAAACACGTCGCCTTCGCAGAGGAGCGTTCCGCCCTCGAAGGCCAACACCGGGGCTTCGCCGGTTACTTCGGTCACACTCACCGGTTCTGAAACGCCCATGCACCCCTCGGCATCGGTCACCGTCACGCTGTACGTGCCCGGAGCATCAATGGTCACGGAAGCCGCATCGCCCGCACCGGCCGACCAGGCATAGGTCGCGAAGTCGCCGCCCACGCTCAATTCCACGGAACCGCCCGCGCAGAACTGCAACGAGGTGGCTTCGATGGCCACATCCGTCATGCATGGCGCCTCGAGCACGTTGTGGTAGGTATCGATGGCGGGGTTTTCCATGGTGGTTTGGAAGCCGCTGGGCCAATCGATGACCACCTCGTCGATGACCTCGTTGGCGCCCAAACCGAAGTGGCACGTGAACATGTTGGTGATGCCGTAGCTCTCCCCGCTGCGCACCTCGCGGACCTGTGTTCCGAACGCGCCGGTGATGGTCACCTTCGCGCCCACCGCGTCCATGTTGGAAGCAATGCCTTGCAAATCGAAGGCGATCCAGTGGTTGTCGTTGCCGTCGTTGACCCACAGGAGGTCGGGGTTCGCGTCATCCGCTGAGTTGTAGCCATTGCCGTAGCTCGCGTAAACGTCGAGCGTTCCGTCGCGGT
>CBFHPD010000210.1:0-1489 GCA_965657495.1 uncultured Flavobacteriales bacterium | reverse complement strand
ACAAAAAAAGTCCTCCGAGCAGGGTATATGCGGGTTGTGTGAATCGGTGCTTCATCGCAGGTTTGACCAATGAATCCACAATTATACAGAAAAATGAGAGGCGGCGCATTCTTTTCACAGGTGTTTCGGGCAATTTCATCTTCACGCAAGTACGATAAGCATTGAACGCGCGTTGTGCTTGCGGTGTTGCATATCCGAAATTGCTGAACTTCGCGACATGAAGATTTTCAAGGCGCTCCCATCCGTTTGCTGGCTGCTGTTGCTCCCCATGTTGGGCGCAGGCCAAACCGCGTCCACCATCCTCGAGGCTGCGACCGCCCTGCAATGGGCAGCCGACGAACCCCGCGAAGGATTCGACCTCAATGGGGTGCCTCATGGCGTTTGGGAGTGGGAGCCCGCGAGCCGCTGGCACGCAGCCATTTTGCTGACCTTCGAGGCCGACTGGGTTCCCGTGGCGGGGCTGTCGGATCACGCGCTGCAGCAATTGAGCGCGTGGAGCCGTTCGGGCCAAATCCCTGTCGACGGCTGGCCGGGCGCCACCACCCGCTGCGTCCACGGCGCCGTGCAGCTCTCCGGCCCCATGTTCCGCTGGAACCCGCTCACCCAATCCCCCGAACGCCTCGCCGCTTTCACCGCCCAGTTTGGCCAATCTCCCTGCGACCCCGGCGCCCCCGCCGCACACGATCGTCAGCGCGATTGGCCTGAAGTTTCTGTGCTGAGCGAAGGCAGCCTGTACCGCATCGCGGTGGCTCAAAGCGGCGTCCACCGCATCGGTTCCTCCTTTTGGCAAGCCATCGGCGTGGACGCAGGTTCGGTGCCGCGTGAGGCGGTGACCATCTTCGGCAACGGCGGGCACCTCCTGCCCATGGAGAACGACACCGAACGCCCGCTCGATCCCGCCACGGTGGCCTGGGCATGGCGCGGGAGTGAAGGGGCGGCGACTGCAGCGGAGGGGGAATACTTGTTTTGGGCGGAAGGCCCCCATGCCTTGGTGTACGATTCCTTGCAAGACCGGTTCCTGCATGAGCGCAATCCCTACTCCGACTCCGCTTATTATTTCGTGCGCATCGACGACGCGCCCGGGTGGCCGGGAGCGCAGCTGGCGGATGCCCCGAGCTTGCCCACAGGGGCGGCGCCGGACACCGTGGTGGCCTCCACCCGCCACGTGGCTTTCCACGAACAAGAGTTCAACAGCCCCAACCGTTCTGGGCGCGAATGGTACGGGGAGGAGTTTGGTATCGTGGAGGACCGGGTGTTCACGTTCCCGGTTCCGCACGCGTTGCCGGAAACTGGGCGGGTGCGCGTGGAGGTGGTGGGCCGTTCCATCGGGGGGGTGAGCCCGTTCGAAGTGGCGGTGGGGGGCCAAACCGCTGTCCTCACGCCCAACGCCACCTCCACTTCCTCCACGGCCAACGTGGCCAATGCTGCTTCGGCGGATTTGGAGGGGAACGTGGTGGTCGGCAGCGGCGCCACCGCGCGGGTGGAAGTG
>CBFHPD010000209.1:0-6891 GCA_965657495.1 uncultured Flavobacteriales bacterium | reverse complement strand
AACACGTGGTATTCCTTGGAATCATCCGCCATGGCCACTTGGACCTCCTTGATGATGTTGTTGTTGAACCCGCCGCACAACCCCCGGTTGGAGGTGACCGCGATCAACAACACCTTCTTCACGGGGCGTTGCTCGGAATACGTGCCCTCTCCGGAGGCGAGCGAGCTGCTCACGTTCGCCAGCACCGATTGCAGTTTGTCCGCATACGGGCGCATGCGGGTGATGGCGTCTTGCGCGCGGCGCAACTTCGCCACAGACACCATCTTCATTGCAGAGGTGATCTGCATGGTGTTCTGCACCGATGTGATGCGCTCGCGTACTTCTTTGAGTCCTCCAGCCATGGGTCAGGGATTAGGCGTACTGGGCCGCTACTTCCTTCGCTGCAGCTTCGAGTACTTGAGTTTGCTCGTCGGTGTACTTGCCCGCCTTCAGTTGGGCCAACGTGTCCGCGTGCTTCATACGCATGTACTCCAAGAACGACGCCTCAAATGCACGCACCTTGTCCACGGGCACATCCCGCAGGAGGTTCTTCGTGCCGCAGTAGATGATGGCGGTTTGCTCCTCGACGGGCATGGGCGAGTTTTGGTCCTGCTTGAGGATTTCCACGTTGCGCTCCCCTTTGCCGAGTACGGCCTTGGTGGCGTCGTCGAGGTCGGAACCGAACTTCGAGAAGGCCTCGAGTTCGCGGTACTGGGCTTGGTCAAGCTTCAGGGTGCCGGCGACCTTTTTCATGGACTTGATTTGGGCTGAACCCCCTACCCGGCTCACCGAAATTCCCACGTTAATGGCGGGACGGACACCACTCAAGAACAAGTTTGATTCCAAGAAGATCTGGCCATCCGTGATGGAAATAACGTTGGTCGGAATGTAAGCCGAAACGTCACCCGCTTGGGTCTCGATGATGGGCAATGCCGTCAATGAACCGCCTCCCTTCACCACCGGCTTCAGGGATTCAGGCAAGTCGTTCATGTCCTTTGCGATGTCGTCTTCACCGATGATCTTCGCCGCACGCTCGAGCAAACGGCTGTGCAAGTAGAAGACGTCACCCGGGTACGCCTCACGTCCTGGAGGACGGCGCAACAACAACGACACCTCACGGTACGCTACGGCTTGCTTCGACAGGTCATCATAAACCACCAAGGCTGGACGGCCCGTGTCGCGGAAGTACTCCCCGATCGCCGCGCCGGTAAACGGTGCGTAGAACTGGAGCGGTGCAGGGTCCGATGCCGTTGCCGCAACGACCACGGTGTAAGGAAGTGCACCCGCCTCTTCGAGGGTGTTCACGATCCCTGCAACGGTGGAGCCTTTTTGGCCAATGGCCACGTAGATGCAAAACACCGGCTCACCCGCATCATAGAATTCCCTCTGGTTGATGATGGTGTCGATGGCCACCGTGGTCTTACCCGTCTGGCGGTCACCGATGATGAGCTCCCGCTGGCCGCGGCCGATCGGAATCATCGCGTCGATGGACTTGATGCCCGTCTGCAACGGTTCAGCTACCGGCTGGCGGTAAATGACACCCGGAGCACGACGCTCCACTGGCATTTCATACAAATCCCCTTTGATGGGGCCCTTGCCGTCGATGGGTTCACCCAACATGTTGACCACGCGGCCCAACATGCCTTCACCGGCCCGAACGGAAGCAATCCGTCCCGTCCGCTTCACGGACGCGCCCTCCTTCAAGTTTCCTGAAGGCTCGAGCAACACCGCACCAACGTTGTCCTCCTCGAGGTTCAACGCGATGCCGCGGATGCCGTTCTCGAACTCAATGAGCTCACCGGATTGCACGTTTGTCAGACCGTAAACACGGGCGATTCCGTCCCCCACTTGGAGGACTGTTCCCACTTCTTCGAGTTCAACAGCGGACTTGACTCCTGCGAGCTGTTCGCGGAGGATCGAAGAAACTTCGGCTGGATTGATTTCTGCCATGGTGGCCGGTTATTCTGGTTGATGGATCCTGAATCAGAATTCAGGGTCGTAATCGTGTTCAGTCAATTCACGACGCAAGCTCTGCAAGCTGCGGCGCACAGAAGCGTCCAACATCCGGTCCTCTACCCGCAGCACGAAGCCACCGATGATTTCCGGGTTGACCGTTTCCTTCAATTCCACTTCACCATTGTGCAGGCGCTTCAATTCCGCCATCAGCCGATCTTTCGCCGCGCCTTCAAGGGGAACGGCAGTGATGACTTCGGCGGACTGAATGCCTTTCATGGTGCGGAGCATCTGGGTGCACGCTTCAGCGATTGGGGCCAAGATGGACACCCGGCTCTTGCGCACCAAGATGGTGATGAATTCCATCATCAGCGGACTCAAATGTTCCTTGAATACCGCATCAAGTACCCGCTGCTTCTGATCGGCATTCAATACCGGGGATGCCAAAACCAGTTGCAGCTCATCGCTTGCAGCGACGGTATTCAACACCAACTCAATGTCCTTTTCGACGGCATCGAGCTGCTGCTTTTCCTCCGCGAGGGAGAGCAGTGATTTGGCATATCGGGAAGCGACGCGTGGTGCTGACATGGTGTAATCAGTTGAGAGGAGATTCGTCGATGAGCTTGTTCACCAATTGTTGCTGCTCGTCGTTCCGCTCCAATTGCTGGCGCATCAAGCGCTCGGCAATGTCAATGGAGAGGGAGGCAACTTCAGCTTTCAATTCGGCAACAGCGGCTTTGCGTTCAACGGCAATCGCATCCCGGGCATTCGCCAGATCGCGATCCGCCTCGGCCTGTGCCTTCGCACGGGCTTCGGCAACCATTTGCGCGGCCGTTTCGCGCGCCTCTGTCAGGATGCTATCGCGCTCCTTGCGCGCCTCCTTCAGCAGGCGCTCATTTTCGTCGGACAAGGTGGCCATTTCTAGGCGCGCCTTCTCCGCTTCGTTCAAAGCCGCGGTGATGCTCTCTTCGCGGTCGCTCAATGCCTTGAGGATGGGTCCCCAAGCCATGCGGCGCATCAAGAGCAAGACCACGATGAACGCGATCGAAGCCCAAATTACCGTCCCGAATGCGGGGCTTAACAGCGCTCCCATCGGATTATCCGAGTGCTACGAGCAAACAAACGATCACACCGAACAGCGCAACACCCTCGACCAGAGCGGCAGCAACGATCATGTTTGAACGGATGTCACCGGCAACCTCAGGCTGACGAGCCATAGCTTCCAATGCAGATCCGCCGATGCGGCCCACACCAATACCAGCGCCAATTGCGGCTGCGCCTGCACCGAGGCCTGCGAGGCCCTGTCCGATTTCGAGAAGGATGGTCAACAATTCCATGAGTTTGGATTTGGATGGATTTCTAGATTCAATGGTGAGCTTCCTGCTTGGCATCTCCAAAGTAGAGGGCTGCAAGCAAGGTGAAAACGAAGGCCTGGAGGAAAGCAACCAGCAATTCCAGCAGGTACATGAAAATCATGAACGCGGTTGAGAACACCCCGATGCCCATTCCAGCCACGGCCTCTTCTCCTCCCTTGCCGAAGATAAAGATCAAGCTGGTGAACGCGAGGATGATGATGTGGCCCGCTGTGATGTTCGCCGTCAAACGGATCATCAACACCGTGGGCTTCAAGAACAAACCGATGACCTCAATGGGAGTGAGAATGAGCGCCTTCACCCCAGCAGGAACCCCAGGCATCCACAAAACGTGGCCCCAGTAATGCTTGTTCCCTGTGAAGTTGGTGATCAGGAACACCAGGGTCGCCATCACCAACGTGATGCCGAGGGTGCCCGTGATGTTGAATCCACCGATGAACGGAATCAGGCCCAACAGGTTCGAGAAGAACGTGAAGAAAAAGACCGTCAACAGGAAGGGCAAGTACTTGTCGGCGTGCTTGCCGATGGCCGGCTTGGCCACCTCATCGCGAATGAAGATGATCAGCGGCTCCAAGGCGTTGGCCATTCCGGTGGGGGCCACCGTTCCACGCTTTTTGTAGCTGCGCGCGATGGACCCGAACAGCCACAGCATGAACACCATAATGAGGAGCATGCCAAACACGGATTTCGTGATGGACAAATCCAGCACGTCCACGCCCTCTGCCGTGATGCTTCCAGCGAGAATCGTTTCTCCGTGCACGTGCTTTTCTGAGCCGTGCATGGTGTAATGAACCCCTGTGGATTCGCTGTGATACGTCCGGTCTGCGTGACCGTGGTGATCGCCTTCTGCAGCGAAGCTGCTGCTCATCACAACATCCAAACCCTCAGAAGACCACAAAATCACAGGAAGTGGAATGTGGGTGTGGCCCCACAAGTGGATGTCGTGCGCGTCTGCAATGTGGCCAACAATGAACTCCCCCGCTTTGAATTCCGACTCGTCGTGTGATCCGTGGTGGTCACCATCGTGCGCATGTTCCGCAGCATCGGTGTGGCCATCGTGTGCGCCATGCGCGTGGTCCTGAGCGCTCACAAATCCCCAGGCTACGACTGCCGCGAAGACCGTCAACACGAAAGAGCGAATGGGAGTATGGCGTTTGAACATGCGAAAGCTGTCTCAAGAATTCGGCGCAAAAATAGTCATCACGCCGCGTTCTCAACAGATTTTGAACAATTTCTTTTCAGCCTACGGAATCCGGGCGGTCCGGGGTGTTCTGGGGATGGGAAAAGGTTTGGCTTACCCAAACAAAACGCGCCGTATTCCACGCAAACGCCGCGAAAAGCCCCATGGCAAAAGGCACTCGATACAGGCCACCAGCGACCAAATAAATGGTCACCAATGCCACACTCGACAACAGTTTCACCGCCGTCGCCCCATTGACGGCCGCCACGAAACGCATGGGCGAAGCATGGGCCGAACGCTGCATCCACCCGATGAGCAAGACCGTCATTAAGGCGTATCCAACCACCAGCGCAGGCCACTCCCACGAGGCCGCAAAGGCCCGCGACGCTGGAATGGCCCACACCCCCGCGTACAACAAGGCCGACCCCAACCAACCGATCCAACCGTAAGCTTTCATTTCGATGCCTCTTTAATGACCACGTACAATGCGATGCCTGTGCCAAGCAAGGAGCCCGCCACAGTGAAAAGGGGGCTCGCCGCAGGCCAACGGCCGTCCGCCCAGATTCCGAACCAAACACCCAAGCCGATGGCTGCGCCCATTTGATAGGCCATGGACATGAAGCGCATGAAGGCCGGGTCCGTTTTCCCCCGACCTGACTTGTCGTCGTGCCAGTACATCAAGCCGTCGCTTCGACCGCCCCACGGTCCTTGCGACGATCGGATGATGTCAAGTCCTTGACCTTGGAAACCAGTTGCAAGGTGCCCGTAACCACGGCGCCTTCCTCCACCGATAATTGCCCGTACTTCACCTCTCCATCGATTTGCGAACCCGCCTTCATGGCGAGCAACTCCTCCACCACCACTTCACCGTCCAACCGGCCCTCCACTTCGCACTGGGCGCACCGGATGGTGCCTGAAACCGACCCCGCCGCACCGATGACCAACCGCCCTTTCGTCTCCAATTCTCCTTCAAACGTACCGTCCACACGGAGACTGGCTTCGCACGTCAAGGTACCCTTCATGGACGTTCCTTCTGCAACGCGGTTGATCGCCCGTTCTGAACCGGTCTCGAAGCGGGCTTGCTTTTTTCCAGATCCCATCATGTTCACAAAAATACGTTCAAATCCGTGGATCGCGCTTCAAATCACTTCTCTTCAGAAAGGTAGGTCTCCTCAAAGAACTCCATATAGCCTTCGATGTCCTTCGATTTGAAGAGCTCCACGTAGTTCTCGCTCGTAATGATGAACTGGTCGTAGCCCGAGCTGTTCACCTCGATGAGCTCTTCACGGTTGGCGACGAAAACGCGGTAGAAGTCGAGCGCGTTGACCTGCTTTTTGAAGCTCTTCACGAGGATGATTTGGTGGTTGCGGTCAATGAGGTTGGCGGTTACGCGCAGGTTTTGGGACAAAAAGTACTCGCGGTTAAAGTCCGCAATCGTCGCCTTCAAGGCCTCCACATCGCCGCGCCCCACCGGCACGATCATGCCGAAGTAATGCTCGAGGTAAGGCTTCCACGCAAACGGCGACTCCTCCTCCACTTCCGGCTCCTTCTCCTCCTCGACGCCTTTGCGCAACCCGCCCAATTCCGTCAGCAACGCCAGCGCGAATTCACCCTCATCCGACTCGGGGCAGGAATCCACCACCAAGTAAAGCGCCTCGTAGTACGACGTCCGATCTCCGCCCGTGCGCGCGCTCAACCCGCCGATGCACTGCGCCCGCAACAACCGGTACTGGCACGCGAAGTGGTTCTCCGGTTCGTCCTCGATGACCGGCGTGATGTCCAACAGCACCTGCTGGTATTCCTTCTGGTAATAGCGCATCAGGAAGGCCTCATATTCCTCGCGTTCCGCTTCGCGCCGCATTTCCTCTTCGTCCGCAAATTCCGGGTTTTCGATGAGGACAGCCCACTCGCTGCCGGGGTATTTCGTCATCACGAGCTCGGCCCAATAGTCCGAGTTGCACGTGCTGCAGAACGGGTTTTGGTAATTCTCCTCCACCTCCCGCTGCAGGTACGTACGGTAAAGTTGGTAGTAGGCCGTCGGGTGGTAATCGCTGTCTTCGAAGCGGTCCACGAGGGTTTCCCAACTGTCGATGGCGTTTTCCGGATCGTTCAGTTTTTCCTTGTAATCGACGCCCGCGAGGTAGTAGGATTCCGCGATCAAGGCCAAACTCGAATCGCGTTCCTCCGGCTCACAAGGCAACCCCGCCATCAGCTCTTCAGCCGTGGGAATGCCGCTGCCTGATGCCGCCTGCTCCTCCTCCACCTCTTGGACCACCTCCTGTTCATTGGTGAACGCAATGCCGGTCTTTTGGGAACGGCGCCAGTGGTCTTCGAGCGGCCGATCGCCCCAGTATTCCTGGAAATTCCGGCGGCCCTGCAGGCGCAACTGCCCGTTGTAGGGCCAAA
>CBFHPD010000208.1:0-1564 GCA_965657495.1 uncultured Flavobacteriales bacterium | reverse complement strand
CCATGAGTTTGGAAGTCCAAGCGTGGGTAACGGTATTCAGCGTAGCCGTGCCGCAGCCGTATATTTTTGACGGCTTCACGCTGACCATCATCGGGCCCAATTCCGTTGCCGATCCTGCGGACTTCACCTTCAACCTGTTCCCGAATCCAGCCACCGACGTGGTCCAAATCGAGTTGCCTTCAGGCCAAAACTTGGACCAACTCGTGGTCCGTGACTTAACGGGCCGGCAAGTTGCGCAGGACACGCAGCTCAACAGCGACCGCATCCAATTGGATGTTGCAGCTTGGCCCAGCGGCATTTACTTCGTCTCGTTGGAAGGTGAAGGAGGCCAGTGGACCGAACGGTTAGTGGTGCGCCACTGAGAGGACGGGTGAAGCAACGTTTTGAAATCACCATCATTGGGTGCGGTGCTGCCGCACCCAATTTGCGTTTTAATACCTCGGCTCAGGCGGTCAACATCCATGAGAAATGGCTGTTGCTCGATGCCGGCGAAGGGGTGCAATTGGGGTTGCGCAAGCACAAGGTCCCATTCAGCCGCATTCATCACATTGCCATCAGCCACATGCACGGGGATCATGTGCTTGGTCTGCCGGGGTTGATTGGGAGCATGAACCTGCTTGGGAGGAGGGAAGCACTGACGCTCATCGGCCCAGAGGCGCTGGAGCCATGGTTGATGGAGACGCTGCGGCTCACCTCCACCTACTTGCAGTTTGAATTGATTTTTCAACCGTTGAAGGAAGGGGAGGGCCAAGTTGTCTGGGACATGCCCACCTTTTCTGTATCGGCTTTTCCAACCAAACACCGCATCCCAACGCACGGCTTCCTTGTCCGCGAAAAACCCCGGCCCTGGAACTTGAAGCGCGAGGCGGTTGCTGCCTTCAAGCTGACCGTGGATGAGATCAAGGCACTGAAGTGCGGCGAAGTGGTGAGGGAGGGGGAGCGGGCCATTTCACCGGCACATGCTTGTTGGCCTCCGGAGACCCCGCGCAGTTACGCATATGCCGCCGACTCGCGCCCCGCTCAATCGGTGGTGGAAGCCGTTCGTGGAGCCCATGTCCTTTACCATGAAGCGACCTTCAAGCAGGAGCTAGCGCAGCGCGCAAAAGAAACGGGGCACTCCACCGCTCAGCAGGCAGCCAAAGTGGCGAAGGAAGCGGCCGTGCATCAGCTGGTGCTCGGGCACTTTTCCGCTCGGTACCGTGACTTGACTCCCTTGCTTGAAGAGGCGAAGGCGGTGTTTCCGCATGTCATGCTTGCGTCAGATGATGCCGTCATCAAGTTGTAATTCGTCCTGACCGCCGTACATTTACCTATCAAGAATCGTTCTAAATAGGAATCCCGTGGTCAACATCGCCCTTATAGACAGCAGTCCCCTTTTTCGAATGGGGCTCACTTCATTGCTGCGGGAGGTCGACCATTACGAACTCATGGGGGAAGCGGATGGTCCGGAGCGCATGCACGAATTGTTGCGCGCGTTCAAGCCTGACGTGGTCATCATGGACTTCCTCTCAGAGGGCTTTTCCGTGGATGATGTGTTGGTGGTCAAACGCCTCACTCCTCAAGC
>CBFHPD010000207.1:0-12033 GCA_965657495.1 uncultured Flavobacteriales bacterium | reverse complement strand
AGCCCTTGATGCCCATCTTCTTCTCCTCCGGATTCTTCGTGATGCCTTCGCTGTGGCCGTCCACGATGAATGCCGTGAGGTTTTCGTCGTCGTCGATTTTGGCAAAGACGATCATCACGTCGGCAAACCCGCCGTTGGTGATCCACATCTTTTGGCCATTCAAAATGTAGTGCTTGCCATCTTCCGACAACGTCGCCCGCGTCTTGCCGCTGTTCGCATCCGACCCCGCCCCCGGCTCCGTCAAGCAATAGCAGCCCTTCAGCTCGCCCGAGGCGAGGCCCGGCACCCACTTCTGCTTCTGCTCCTCGTTTCCATAGTACAAAATGGGCAAGGTGCCGATGCCGGTATGAGCGCTGAAGCTGACGCTGAACGAATGCGCGCCGCCGATGGCTTCGGTGATGAGCATCGTGGTTTTGAAGTCAAGCCCCATCCCTCCGTATTCGGTGGGGACGGAACTGCCGAGCAGGCCGAGTTCGCCGGTTTCTTCCATGAGTTTGGGCACGAGGCCTTCCTCTTGGTCGTCGATGGCGTCGAGCTGCGGCACAATCCGCTTTTCCACAAAATCGAGGGTCATTTGCTTGATCATCAGCTGCTCTTCGTTCCACTCTTCGGGGATGAAGATGTCGCTGGCATGGGTGGGGCGGATCAAAAACTCTCCGCCGCGGATGGCTTTATTCGTAGTAGACATGGGATGGATTTCTTGTTAGACCAAATTCAACGCAACCGTTCAAACACGCCCGCCGCCCCTTGACCGGTCCCCACGCACATGGTGACCATGCCGTAGCGCTCGTCGCGCCGGGCGAGTTCGTGCAACAACTGGACGGTGAGCTTGCTGCCGGTGCAGCCGAGCGGGTGCCCGAGGGCAATGGCACCGCCGTTCGGGTTCACGCGCTCCGGGTCCAAGCCCAGTTCGCGCACCACGGCCACGCTCTGCGAAGCGAAGGCTTCGTTCAGTTCGATGGCCCCGAGGTCGGTCTGCTTCAGCCCGGCCTTCTTCAGCGCCTCCGGCACCGCGTGCACCGGCCCCACGCCCATGATGCGCGGCTCCAGCCCGCTCACGTGGTAACTCGCCAGCCGCGCCCACGGCTCCACGCCGAGCTCCTTGACCATGCGCTCGCTGCACACCAGAACAAAGGCCGCTCCGTCCGAAGTCTGCGAGGCGTTTCCGGCCGTAACCGTTCCGCCCGCCGCGAACACCGGCTTCAGCCGCGCAAGCCCTTCCACCGACGTGTCGCGCCGCACGCCTTCGTCCGTATCGACCACGTAGCTGCGTTCCGCACGGCGCTCCTTTTCGTCGAGGTAGACTTGGTTCACCGTGATGGGCGCGATGCCCGGCGCAAACCGGCCGCCGTCAATGGCCGCCGCGGCCCGCCGGTGGCTCTCCGCCGCGAAGGCGTCCTGCTCGTCGCGGGAAACCTTGAAGTCGTTCGCCACGGCCTCTGCCGTCAAGCCCATGCCCCAATACCAGTCCGGATTCGCCTTGGCGACCCGGGCGTTGGGCACGATGCGCCACCCGCCGAACGGGATGGGAGACATGGTTTCGATGCCGCCCGCGAGGATGCAGTCGGCAAGGCCCGCGTGGATTTTAGCCGACGCGATGGCGATGGTTTCGAGGCCGGACGCGCAGTAGCGGTTGACCGTCATGCCCGGCACCTTTTCGGTGTCGAGCCCCATCAGGCTGACCATGCGCCCGATGTTCAATCCCTGTTCCGCCTCCGGGGTGGCGTTGCCGACGATGACGTCGTTGATGCGCTCAGGGTCGAGCTGCGGGAAGTCGCTGAGCAATTTGCGGATGACCTGCTCGCCGAGGTCGTCGGGCCGGGTGAAGCGGAAGGCGCCTTTGCCGGATTTCCCGACCGCGCTGCGGTAACCGCCGATGATGTATGCGTTCATGTTCGTTTCGTTGTCGGGTTTAGTTGCGCAGGATTTTGCCTTTTTGGATCAGACTCTGCATCCGTTCCAGCGTCTTGCGCTGCATGCAAAGCTCCACAAAGGCTTTCCGTTCCAAATCCAGTAAGTACTGCTCACTCACCGCCGTCCGCTCGCTCAAATCCCCCCCGCACATGACGGTCCCCAGCTTCTCGCTGATGAGCCGGTCGTGTTCCGAGATGTACTTGCCACTCATCATGCTGTGCGCCCCCACGTAGACGATGCCCAGGCCTTCCTGCCCTGCGACCACAATGTCCTTCCGCTCCAGCGGCCGGACGTAGCCCTGCTCGGCCAGTTCCAGCGCTGCGCGCTTCGCTCGGGCGAGCTGATCCCGCCGGTTCACCACCACTTCGTCGGTGCCTTCGCGCAGGTAGCCGAGTTCAAACGCCTCATGCGCCGAGGTCGACACCTTCGCTTGGCCGATGGTCAGGAAACGGTCGCGCAGCCGGTTGATGCGCATGTCGCCCTCGTGCAGCTCGTCGTTCAGCCGGAGCACAAATTCCTTCGTGCCCCCGCCGGCCGGGATGACCCCGATGCCGAATTCGACGAGGCCCATGTACGTTTCCGCATGGGCGACGACTTTGTCCGCGTGCAGGCAGAGTTCACAGCCGCCCCCGAGGGCGAGGCCGTGCGGTGCGGCGACAACGGGCACACCGGAATACCGCATGCGCATCATCGTGTTTTGGAACGCGCGCACGGCGAAATCGAGCTCTTCGTATTCCTGCTCCACCGCCAGCATGAAGATCATGCCCACGTTCGCCCCTGCGCTGAACTGTGCGCCCTCGTTCGACACCACGATGCCACGCCAGTCGCCGGCCTCCGCGAGGTCCACCGCCTTGTTCAGGCCCTGGATGACTTCGCCGCCGATGCTGTTCATCTTCGTGTGGAAGGCCACGTTCAAGATGCCATCGCCCAAGTCTTGCAAGGTGACGCCGCTGTTTTTCCATACCGTCGCCTCCTCGGGCAGCCAGGCGAGCGACAGCCGGCCTTCCTGTCCCGCCAGCGCTTCGTACGCGCCAGTGGCCGGGTTCCAGCATTCGCGCCGTCCGTCCACGTTCCGGTAAAACGTCTCCGCACCGGCCGCGAGCATGTCGTCGACCCAGCCCGACACGGTCAGGCCGCGCCCGCGCAGGATTTCCAGTCCTTCTCGCACGCCCACCGCGTCCCAGCTTTCAAACGCCCCAAGCTCCCAGCCGAAGCCAGCCCGCAGGGCGTCGTCGATGGCGTGGGGCAGGTCCGAAATCTCCGGCACCCGGTGCGACACGTAAGCAAAGACGTCGGTGAAGATGCGGCGGTAGAAGTCGCCGGCTTGGTCGGTGCCGTTGAAGAGCAGCTTCGTGCGTTCGGGCAGGGCGTCCACTTGCTTGGCGGCTTCGAGCGTGGCGAAGGACGCCTTCTTCTGCGGTCCGTATTCGAGCGTCTTGAGGTCGAGGGAGAGGATTTCGCTCTTGCCGTCGGCGCCCTTGATTTTCTTGTAGAAACCGGCTCCGGATTTGGCTCCCAAGGCGCCTTCGGAGACCAAATGCTGCACGTACGACGGCGTGGCAAACACCTCCTTGCGCTCGTCAGCCGGGCAATTCGCCGCCACCCCATTCGCCACGTGCACGAGCGTATCGATGCCCACCACGTCGCACGTCCGGAAGGTCGCGCTCTTCGGCCGCCCCATCGCGGGCCCGGTCAGCCGGTCCACCGTCTCCACGTTCAGCCCCATCTCGGCCACCGTGTGGAACAAGGCTTGGATGGCAAACACCCCCACGCGGTTGGCGATGAACGCCGGCGTGTCCTTGCACAGCACCACCTGCTTCCCGAGGATGCGCTCCCCATACCGGCTGAAGAAATCCAGCACCCGGCCGTCCGTGTCCGGGCCCGGGATGATTTCGAGCAGCTGCAAGTAGCGCGGCGGGTTGAAGAAGTGGGTGCCACAGAAATGCCGGCGGAAGTCCTCGCTCCGGCCTTCGGACAACATGGCAATCGGAATGCCCGAGGTGTTGGTCGTGATGAGCGTGCCGGGCTTCCGGTGCTCCTCGACCCGCTCGAACAGCTGCTGCTTGATGTCGAGCCGCTCAACGATGACTTCGATGATCCAGTCGCACTCGGCGATGCGGGCGAGGTCGTCGTCGAAGTTGCCGGTGGTGATGCGGCCAGCGAACCGCTTCGAATAAATGGGGGAGGGGTTGCTCTTCAGCGCGTCCTTCAAGTGGCCGTCGGCGACCGCGTTGCGCGGACCTTCCTTCGCAGGGAGGTCGAGCAGGAGCACTTCGCTGCTGGTTTGGGCCAAATGGCACGCAATGCGCGAGCCCATCACGCCGCTTCCCAACACGGCCACGCGCCGAATCCGGTGCAGGGGAATTTCTTCAGTTGCCTTCATGAAGCAAGGGGAGATTGGTGGTTTCCGCCGCCGAGCAGTTGCTCAGGGCGATCGAAGATTTCATTGAGTTTCCGCAAGTGGGCGATGAGCTGGTCGACCTCGCCGTCCCCGAGGAGTTCCCGGATGCGGGCGTTGACGACTTTGACCAAATCCCGCGCCTCGCGCCGTGCCGCCACCCCTTCCGAGGTCAAGAACACGAGCGCCCGCCTGCCATCGGCGGCATCCGCGCGCCGCTCGATGAGCCCCATCGCCTCCATGCCCTTGAGCGTGCGGGAAAGGCTGGTCGCCTCCATCCCCATCCGCGGCCCGAGCTGCGTGCTCGGCGTGCCTTGCCGGTCCACTTGCAGCAAGGCGAACACATAACTCACGGGAATGCCCCGCCGCTCGGCTTCCGCTGCGTACAACCGGTTGAGCTTCGCCCAACCCCAGCGCAAGTGGAAGTCCATGGTGTCGTGTGGTCGCATGGTCCCTAAGGTAGGGCGTTTTTACTATGCATGCATAATAAATGCAAGGGCTTTTTGTGGTGCATTAACAATCCTTTGTTTCGCAGGGGAAATCGCCGGCGGAGCGCAACCTTCGGTGCATCTTTGCAGTCCTGTTGTTGAAACCAACCTGTGATGAACCGACTGTTTTTCCTTGCGCTGATGGGGGCGCTGCTGGCCTGGGTGCCGTCCGATGAGGTGCGTGGCCAGCGGACGTGTGGCATGGATTCGGTGCACGCGCACCTGATGGGGCTTGCGGGGTACGAGGAGGCGTTCAGGGCGAAGGTGTTGGCGGTCAATGAAGCAGCAGGCCAACGTTTGGACTGCGATAACCCGCTCATCATTCCGGTGGCCGTTCACTTCCAAAACACGGGCATCCCACTCGACTGCGCGACCGACATGGCCTTGTCCCAGGTCGAAGCGCTCAACCGGGACTTCAGCGCGACCAACACGGACATTGCGGAATGGGAGAGCTTGCAGCCGACGATTTGGCCCGGGATTGAGAACCAAGCGTCGTGCATCCAATTCTGCCTCGCGACGTTGAGTCATCCGGCAGGATTCGGGCTGCAGGAAGGCGATTACGCGGTGACGTTGGACGCCACGGACGGGGATTTCGACGCGGATTGGGCTGGGTATTTGAATTTCTTCGTGCGCGACCTCGGGGGCGGGGTGCTGGGGTATTCGCCGTTGGGCGGGCAAGGCAACGGCGACGGGGCGACGTGCGATCCGGCCTACTTCGGTACGGTGTCGTGTGGGGGGAATGCGGTGAATGCGCCGTACCATTTGGGGCGGACGATGACGCACGAGATCGGGCATTACCTGCTGCTCGATCACCCGTGGGCGAATGGGGGATGCGGGAGCGATGATTTCGTGGGGGATACGCCGGTGACGGATGCGCCTCAGTTTGGCTGTCCGAGCGGGCAGAGCATCACCACGTGCACGGAACCCATCCTTTGGCCCACCTACATGGAATACTGCGACGACGCCTGCTTGTTTATGTTCAGCGCCGGTCAAGTTGCGCGGATGGAGACCTACGTGGAGCAAAACCTCGCGCCGCTTTGGAATGCGGCGGCGACGGTCTGCGAGGAAGCGGCGTGCGTGGGCTTCGGCGTGGAGGTGGCGGTGACGGCCGAAAGTTGCGCGGGCGGCGACGGCCACGTTGCGCTCGCCCCGGAGGGCGGTACCGCGCCGTTCACGTTTTCGCTTGGAGGGGCGACCGAGGCAGCCGGCAGTTTTTCTGGGTTGAGCGAGGGGGACTTCACGGCGGTCGTGGAGGATGCGGCGGGTTGCGCGTGGACGGGGGAGGTTGCGGTGGTTCGGGAGGGTCCGGATTTGGCCTTGACGGCAGTGGAGGACGAATACTGCAGCGATGCCTCCGGGGCGATCACGGCCGCGGCGATCGAGCCCACTCCGTTTCAGTTCCGCCTCAACGGCGGGCCCTGGCAGGCGGATGGGCAGTTCAGCGGATTGACGGCGGGCGCGTACACCATCGAAGCGCAGAATGCCGCCGGGTGCGCGGGCGCGTTGCAGGCGGTGGTGACGAACGCCTCGGACTTGCAAGTGGCGGTCACGCGCCGCGACATCAGCTGCGATTGGATGGACAACGGCGCCCTCGAAGTCCGCGTGCTCAATGGGGCGGAGCCGGTCGCCTACACGTTGGATGAGGGGCTCTCTTCGTCCACCGGCGTCTTCACCGAGCTGTCTCCGGGCGAACACGCGTTGCAGGTCACCGATGCGGACGGCTGCACCTTCAGTTCATCGTACACGCTGGGGTACGATTACGCCAGCATCGGGGACGACTGCCCGTGCATGGTGTACGTGCCCTCCGCGTTCACGCCTAACAACGACGGCCACAACGATGCGTTTGCGGTGGAAGCGTCGTGCCCGCTCACGAATTACCACCTGCGGATCTTTGACCGGTGGGGCAAGGTGGTCTTTGAATCGATGGACCAGGAGGCGGTGTGGATCGGCGGGGTGGAATACTGGGGGCAGAGCGACTTCTTTGCCTACACGCTGTCGTTCAGCTGGGGAACCGATGCCACGGGAGGTGCGCCTGCCGATGCGGTGAGCGGGACCTTTGTGGTCATTCGGTGATCCGGCCGTCGCGGATGTGCAGGGTTTGGTCTGCACTTGAGGCCAAATCCAAATTGTGCGTCACGACGACGAACGTAGCTCCTTCCCGATCCCGCAACTCCTGAAACAGCGCGAACAACGAGGTCGCGTTGCCCGAATCCAAGTTCCCCGTGGGCTCATCGGCCAAGATCACGGCGGGCTCCATCATCAGCGCGCGCGCTGCCGCCACCCGCTGCTGCTCCCCGCCACTCAAGGCCGAGGGCGCATGCGTCAGCCGATCGCCCAGCCCGAGGTCGCGCAACAGCCGCTCCGCCCGGTCGCGCATTGCTCGATCATCCCGGCCCGCCACCCAGGCGGGCATCATCACATTCTCCACCGCATTGAACTCCGGCAACAGGCGGTGGAACTGAAAAATGAACCCGATGTGCTGGTTGCGAAATGCCGCCAACGCCTTGCCTTTCAGCCGGGTCACATCCGTTCCTTGCACCGTCAGCTCGCCGCGATCCGGCATCAGCAGGGTGCCGAGGATTTGCAGCAGCGTCGTCTTGCCCGCCCCGGAGGCGCCGACGATGGCGGTGATGCCGCTCGCGGGAATGGCCAAATCAATGCCCTTCAGCACCTCCACGTCCCCAAACGATTTCACAACGCTCCGCGCTTCAATGATGGGCTGCCCTCCGTTCATGCCCGAAATCTACGCCAATTCTCATCCTTGCGGCGCGCTTCCTTTGCTAACTTCGCGGCGCGAAAAAGGCAAAGACCATGAACATTCACGAGTACCAAGGGAAGAGCATCCTCAAGAGCTTCGGCGTGGCCATCCAAGAAGGACGGGTCGCCGACACCCCTGAAGCAGCGCACGCTGCCGCAGTCGAATTGGCTGAAGCGACCGGAACTTCCTGGTTCGTGGTCAAGGCCCAGATCCACGCGGGAGGCCGTGGAAAGGGCACGGTCACTGAGACCGGCTCCCACGGAGTGGTTTTGGCCAAAGGGCTCGACGAGGTCAAGGACAAAGCCGCGGGCATCCTCGGCGGCCACCTCGTCACCGCGCAAACCAACGCGCAAGGCAAGCAGGTGAACAAGGTCCTCATTGCGGAAGACGTCTACGGCCCCGGCGACAGCGAGCCGAAGGAGATTTACATGAGCGTCCTGCTCGACCGGGCGAAAGGCCGCAACATCATCATGTACTCGCCGCAAGGTGGCATGGACATCGAGGCGGTGGCGGAAGAGACGCCGGAACTCATCTTCAAGGAGGAAATCGACCCCACGGTCGGCCTGCAGGGCTTCCAAGCGCGCCGCGTGGCGTTCAACTTGGGCTTGAGCGGCAAGGCCTTCAAGGAGATGGCCAAATTCGTCACAGCCCTCTACAACGCTTACGTCGGCTGCGACGCGACCATGTTCGAAATCAACCCCGTATTGAAAACGTCGGACGACCGCGTCATCGCGGTGGACTCGAAGGTGTCGCTCGACGGCAACGCCTTGTACCGCCACGCGGACTATGCGGCCATGCGCGACACCACGGAGGAGGATCCGACCGAGGTGGAAGCGGATGCAGCGGGCCTGAACTACGTGAAGCTCGACGGCAACGTGGGCTGCATGGTGAACGGTGCTGGCCTCGCCATGGCGACCATGGACATCATCAAGCTGAGCGGCGGTGAGCCGGCGAACTTCCTCGACGTGGGCGGCACGGCTGACGCAGCGCGGGTGGAGAAGGCGTTCCGCATCATCTTGAAGGACCCGGCTGTGAAGGCCATCCTTGTCAACATCTTCGGGGGCATCGTGCGGTGCGACCGGGTGGCGCAAGGGGTCGTGGATGCATACCGCAACATGGGCGACATCAACGTGCCGATCATCGTGCGCTTGCAAGGGACGAATGCCATCGAGGCGAAGGAGTTGATTGACAACTCCGGTTTGAAGGTCATCTCAGCGGTGTTGCTGAAGGAAGCGGCGGATGCCGTGGCGGAGGTGCTCGCGTAAGGGCACGGACCACCGCACTGAAAACGCCTGGCGATCATTACGCCGGGCGTTTTTCATTTGACGCGGAGGGCGTGGATGCCGTCGCGGATGGGGAGCAGGAGGTTGTCGACCCGCGGGTCGTCGCGCAGGGAGGCATTCAGGCCGTGCAGGGCGCGGGCGTCGGGGTCTGCAGCCGCTTCGCCTTCGAGCACCTTGCCCCACCACAGGACGTTGTCGATGAGGATGAGGCCACCGGAACGGGTGTGGGCGATGGCCCATTGGACGTAGTCGGCGGTGCGCCGCTTGTCGGCGTCGATCCAAACCAGGTCGAACGGGCCGGACAGGGTGGGCAAGATGGCGGACGCTTCGGCGATGTGGCGTTGGATTTGGTCCGCTACGCCAGCTTGCTGCCAAAACTCGTCCTGAAGCGGCTGGAGTTCCTCATCCGGGTCCACGGTGTGGATGATGCCTTCCGGTGCGAGGCCTTCCGCGAGGCACAGCGTGGAATAGCCTGTGAACGTGCCCAGTTCGAGGACCTGCCTCGGTCGGATGAGGTGCGAGAACAAAGCGAGCAAGCGCCCTTGCAAGGGGTCGCTCAGCATGTGGGCATGCGTTTGGGTTTGCCACGTGCGGCGCCTCAGTTGGGCGAGCAGAGCGGGCTCCGCGGCTGAATGGCTTTCAGCGTAATCGAATACCGGGTCTTCGAACCGATCCACCGGCACAAGTTACAGGCAGTACAACCCGAATTCGCTCAGGAATTGCAGCAAATCGCTCGCCGTCACTTCGTCATCGGCATTCAAGTCCCCAGCGCAGTCGCTGCCCGAGCACTCGAAACTGGACAAGAAGATGAGCAGGTCATCCGTTCCCACGATGTTGTCGTCGTTGAGGTCTGCGGTGCAACTGGCGAGCTCCGGCGTGGTGTACAGCCCGTTGCAGTCGTTGTCGATGCCGTCCCCTGTGCCGGGCGCCCCGGGGTGGATTTCGGGGTTGTTGTCGTTGCAGTCACACAAGTTGGTCCACTCGTCCTGGTCGTTGTCCACGATGCCCGCGCATGCATTGAAGGGCGCTTCACAATAGGTCAAGGCGCACTGGGCACAGGCCTCGTCCCCGAGCACCGCACATTGGAAAAGGCAGTTGGTCACCACGCAGGTCACTTGTTCGCCGAAGCACCCGATGCATTCACTGCTCAGGTCGAGTTGTGCGGCCATGCAGGCCTCCATGCACGCTTGTCCCTCGGCGATGCATTGGTCGCCGCAGAGGGCGCTGACACTGCTGACGAGCTCCGTATTTTGGCAGATGTAGTCCAAATCCACCTCCGAGCAATTGCCCAAGCTCTGGGCGTGCACCCCCGTCGCTAAGAGCGCCCCCACCGCTACAAGGATGCGCGCGCGGGTCGAAAAAGCAGCAAGTAGTTCCATGTGAATGCCTTACGTGAAAATGTACGGGAAGGTTGCGCCAAGATACAGCGGCTCGCGGCTTTCCTGCTACCTTGCATTGCGATGGCCAAATCAAAAAAGAAACGCATCGAATCCAGCGGCGACGGCCTCGTGTTCAGCACGAACCGCGAACTCGACTTGAGCCCGTCCGTGGAAGAGGATGCGTCTGTGGACCCCGGCGAGCAGCTCCTCTACCTGAGCCTCGACCGGAAGCAGCGTGGGGGCAAGCCCGTGACGCTTGTAGAAGGGTTTGCCGGTCCTGGCATGGAGTTGCTCCTGCTCGGCAAGGAGTTGAAACAGCTGTGCGGCGTAGGGGGGAGTGTGAAAGACGGGTGTGTTTTGGTCCAAGGCGACCACCGGGACAAGGTGGAATCGGCGCTGCGCGCAAAAGGGTTCCAAGTCCGCCGGAAAGGGGGCTAACTTTGCCGCACATGCAGGACGAATCGGTACACGCCACCCCCGAGTGGCCCCAGTACTTCGCGAAGACGCTCGCGGGGTTTGAAGAATTGCTCGTTCCCGAGCTCGAAGCCCTCGGAGGGCGGGATGTGACGCCAGGTCGGCGGGGTGTTCAATTCGGCGCGGACATGGCTACGCTCATCCGCGTGTGCATCGCGAGCCGGTTTGCGTTGCGCGTATTGCGCCCGATTTTTGAGTTCGAAGCGCGGACGCCCGACGACCTCTACGAGCAAGCATTGCATTGGGATTGGGACAGCGTGATGGCGAAGACCAATACCTTCTCCATCGACTTCACCGTTCATTCGGACGTGTTCACGCATTCGCAGTTCGCCATGTTGCGGCTGAAGGATGCCATCGTGGACTTTTTTCGGGCGAAAGGCGGGTTGCGCCCTTCGGTGAACCGGGAGCGTCCCGATGTGCGGGTGCACCTGCACATCAGCGGCGGGAACGTGACGGTGTCGCTCGATGCGGCGGGTGAGGCGCTTTCGCGCCGCGGTTACCGTCCCTCGGGCGCCATTGCACCGCTGAACGAGGTGTTGGCTGCGGGGTTGCTGGCGAAGGCGGGGTGGAAACCTGGCATGCCGCTGTACGACCCGATGTGCGGGTCCGGCACCTTCGTGACCGAAGCCGCCATGTGGGCGGATGGGTTGCCCGTCAATTGGCACCGCCGGAAGTTCGCGTTCATGCAGTGGCGCGGCTACGACGAGGAGGTGTTTTACGCGGTGCGCGACGAGCTTTTGGCTGCCCGCGAACGGGTGCCCACGGAGATCTTTGCATCCGACAAGGATTTCAAGGCCATTTCCCAAACCCGCACCGCCCTGATGAACATGGAAATCGACGATGCCGTTGAGCTCGGTCGCGGTGATTTCTTCAAGTTGGAGCCGCGAACGGAGACGGGCATGCTCGTTATGAACCCGCCGTACGGTGAGCGCATGGAGCACGCCGACGATTTCTACTCTGCCATCGGCGATCGGTTGAAGCACCACTGGCCGGGTTTTAAGGCGTGGATCATCACGAGTGACTTCGATGCCATGAAGCAGATCGGGCTCCGGCCGTTTGCGAAGAAAATGGCGTTCAACGGGTCGCTGGAATGCCGCTGGTTGGGCTTTGATTTGTTCGAAGGCAAGAAGGGCCACGGAGCGGGTTGATTTTCGTCTGTGGAGGCGAAAACGACAAGATATCGTATCTATAGACGAAATCATGTAATTTTCGCCCCATGAAGCGAAATGAACAAGCGATGGTGCCGGCTGTTGGGGTCATCACCGGGGACATCATGGGGTCGCGCGAGGCGGACGCGGAGCGTTGGATGCCCGTGTTGACCGCGTGTTTGGCGGATTGG
>CBFHPD010000206.1:0-2369 GCA_965657495.1 uncultured Flavobacteriales bacterium | reverse complement strand
GGGGATGAAATTGAGGGGGAAGTCGAAGGGGGTGGAGAAGCCGGTGATGCTGGCTTCGAAGGTGTGGTGCGGGGCTTGTTGGAAGCGGAGGCCGGCGGTGATGTGGAGGGAATGGAGGGGGTGGAGGGCGACGGTGCTGGTTTCGTAGACGAAGTTGGTGCCGAAGTCGGGGCGTTCTTCGAGGGTGAACGTGTTGACGTACTGGCCGTTGGGGGTCAGGAGGTAGGTCGCGTCGAGGAGGAAACTGGTTTTGGACTTGAGGGGCGTGAGGCAGGCCAAACCCACCACCGCACCCCCCAAGCGCCGCCGCCCTTGCTGCCGGTAATTGCGCCGAGGATCCTCGTCCACGAGGGAGACGAGCACGTCCGAGTAGGCGCTGTAATACGTGTACAGCTGCTCCACATTCGACGTGCCGAGGCCGGCGGTGAGGGTGACGTGGCGGCGCGGGGTGCCAGCGGTGGCGTGGAGGGTGGCGAAGGCGATGGACGATTCGAAGTCGCCGAGGTAGCTCGCGTTGGCGAGGCGGCCGCTCAGGGTGCAGGACGGGCGGAGGCGGCCAACGAGCAGGTCAGGGCGAGGGCAATAAAGAGCACGCGCACGGTCAGTCGAGGATGCAGCGGATGGACATGCCGTCGCCGAGGGCGATGGTGGAGCGGTTGATGCCGACGTTGTTCGTGTGCATGCTCCGGAACCAAGCCTCGGAGGAGCCGACGGGGGAAGAAGTCCAGTATACGCCGGAGAGGCCGAGGACAAGCCAGGTGCCGGAATTGCGGCGCCAGCCGCCGGGGAGGGCGGCGAGGCCGGAGGAGTTGGTGCCGTTCCAGCCGGTGCTGTCTTTCAGGGCGGGGGCGGATGTGCCGCGGAAGCCGGTGGTGCCGAGTTCGGCTTCGGTCAGGCCGACGTGGGCTTCGAGGGCCATCCAGTCGAGGTCGGAGGGCACGTGCCAGCCGGTGGGGCAGAGGCCGCGGGGGTCGAGGACGGCCTGGCCGTTGTAGAGGTAGCCGTAGGCCGCGCCATTCGCGTCGTCCCAGAGGTACTGGCAGCGGGCGGCCGCGTCGTTGAGGGCGATCCAACCGGTGGCGCTCCCGGTCTCCTCGGGGATGGGGTCGCCGGAGGCAAACGCCGTGGTGCGGAGGTTTTCGAGGAACCAGCACTGGTCTCCGATTTGGCCTACCGCATACGTGTAAGAATCGAACGTCACCGGAACGCAAGTCGGCGGCTCCGGGCAACCATTCAGCGGCCCCGCCTCCTCCGGACACAGGTCAAACGCGCCATAAAATCCGTCCATGTCCGTGTCTTCAGCGCCATAGATGTACAGGAAATCCAGGAAATCCGCGAGGTCGATGACGTGATCGCCGTTCGTGTCCGGTTGCCAAGTCGGCTGCGACCAAGCGCCCAACGCCCAGGCCGCAGCCAGCGCCGTAAGGATGCAATGCTTCATGCGCTCAATTTACGGCAAGGGCTTGGCATGGCGGGATTGCGCATTAGTTTTGAGGGGAACAACCTCAGCTGCTCATGCGCGTCCTCACTGCTTTCCTCGCCTGTTTTCTCTCTGCCGCGGCTGTTGCCCAGTACACCGTGGAGGGCATGGACACGTATGCGGCGCCGACGTACCTCGTGATGACGGATGCGAGCAGCGACCTGTTGAACGCCCGTGGGCGGTTCGTAGCGGAGTTGGAGCGCCTCGGGTTTCGCGTGATCACGGAGCATCAGCAAGGCCAAATGATCCGCGAGGAGCAAGTCGCCGTCCGCACCGCCGAAGTCCTGCAAGCTGCCGGCCCCGACGGCCTCTCAGAAAAGGACCTCAAAGACCGGCTCGACACCCGCGGTGTCAGCTGGTCCATGTGGGGCAAGGCCCAAATCGACGCCTACCTCGCCGCCGGCCACGTCCGCACCTGGGAGGTCGCCACGCCGGTCACCTCCTTCCTCAACCGCAAGACCGACCACTACGCTTGGGCCGAAGGCGCGCCCGTCCCGGCGTCCACCCTCGACGCCCCCGGCACCTTCCACTTTTTCAGTTTCCAGTACACCTACCGCGAGTCCCTTTCCTGCGGCAACACCTTCGCCGAAATCCACGGCACCATCAACGAGGTCAGCAGCGGCGCGAACCGCCCCCTCGTCACGTTCGACTTCAAGCAGCCCCTCCTCGGCGGCGCCTGCCCCAGCACCATCATCCCCGAGCTGGCGCGCCGCTTCCAGCCTGACGCCTCGGCCACCGCCGAAGCCGACATCGCCATCCAACTCAAGGACGACGGGGAAGGCCTAGCGGCCGTGGGCACCCTGATGATCGTCGCACAGCCCGGCACCGATTGCGCGGGCATCACCAGTACCGACGCCCTCGACCTCTTCGCCCTGCAGCTCATCCCGCA
>CBFHPD010000205.1:0-3247 GCA_965657495.1 uncultured Flavobacteriales bacterium | reverse complement strand
GCCCCCGGGAAACTTCACCGCCGGCCCGCCTGGCAGGTTCTCGCTCACCGTCAACACCCGGTCGTCCGCCGCGATCAGCGCATACACCCGCACGTTGAAGCGGCTGACGACCTCGCGAAAGGCCACCGTCATCTCCTGCTTGCCCGGCGGCCCCGGCGCCTTCTCGACCCGCCAACCCGCCGCCCGCATCGCCCGCCGCGCCTCACCCTGTGCACAGTACGTCACCAGCCGCCCGCCCTCGCGCGTGGCCGCCAACAGCTGCTCGAACACCTCGGCGCGCCACAGTTCCGGTTGGGCATTGGGCGCAAAGGCATCGAAGAAAATGACATCGAACGCCGCCGCCGCCAAGGCCTGGTCTTCCAACCGCCCGATGGTCACCTCGAAGCTGAACTCGGGGGTGTCCCAGCGCGTCCCCGCTTGCAGCTGGGCGACTTCATCGGCCGTCAGCCCATCCACCGGCATCGGCTCCACGGGGTAGGCCTCCACGGCGTGGTACTCCACGCGGCGCCCTGTTTGGCGGGCCCACAACCAAGCCAATGCCGCATTGAGCCCCGTGCCGAAGCCCATTTCGAACACCCGGACCGGCCCATCGGGCGCAGCGTCCAAGCCCTGCGCAATGAACACGTGTTCGGACTCCGTGCGGGCCCCGTGCACGCTGTGGTACGTCACCCCAAACCGATCACTCCGCAAGGTAACGGAACCGTCTCCTGTTTCAACTCGCTCATTCATGCCGGAAAGTTCGTGGGAATCCGAGCGGCTTCAAAACCCCTCGATGGCACCGAGGCCAAACAGGGCAAAATCCAGGCGCACCGGATCGCGCGGGTCGATCTTCCGCAGCGACGCCGTCAATTCCTCCACGGCCTTCCAGTCGTTCGCTTTACGCTCGAGCAGCCCCAATTGCCGTCCTACATTCGACGTGTGCACGTCCAGCGGCATCATCAATTCGGCCGGCTGCAGGGTTTGCCACAAGCCCAAATCCACTCCCCGCGCAGCAGGCCGCACCATCCACCGCAAGAACATGTTGAGCCGCTTCGCCGCCGAACCTTTCCGCGGGTCGGCCACGTGCTTGCGCGAGCGGTGCACCTCGGGCATGCCTTCGAACACCGCATCGTGGAAGGCCGCCAGCCGGTCGTGCGCACCGCCGCCCCTCCCGAACAACTCCTCCAACGCCCGCCCCCCCGAGAGCGCGCGCTGCAACCCCGTGACCAAGACCGCCACATCGGCCGCATTGAACGTGCGGTGCACGAATCCTGCAAACGCCTGCTCCACTTCTCGCGGCGCAGCTTCCCGAACGAACCGGTCCGGCGCCCCGTCCATCCGTTCCATCATCGCGTCGGCGCTCTTCAGGATCGCCTTGCGGTTGCCCCACGCGATGAGCGCCGTGAACAGCCCCGCCATGGCGGCATCGGCCGGATCGCTGAAGCGGTGGGGGATGCTCACGGGATCGTCCGGGATGAAGTCCAGCGCCTCGTACCGGTCCGCTTTCTCGAGCAGAAAATCGCGCAATTCAGCGGGGGTGAGATTCATGGGGGTGTTCGCCATCGGGGTGCAAAATTGGCGCTAAATTTGGCCCGATGGAATTTGTGCATCCGGAAATACTGTGGGGGCTCGCGGCGTTGGCGATTCCGGTCATCATCCACCTGTTGAATTTTCGGCGATACAAGCGCGTGGCCTTCTCGCACGTGGCTTTCCTGCAGCAGGTGGAACGCCAAACCCGTTCCACGCAGCGCCTGAAGCACCTCCTGGTGTTGCTCGCGCGGCTCATCGCCGTCGCTGGGCTGGTTTTGGCCTTTGCCCAACCGTTCACGCCACCGCCTGCGGGCCTCAACCAAGGCGGGAAGAACGGGGCCGCCATCAGCCTGTTCATCGACAACAGCCTTTCGATGCAAGCCGAGGGCGAACGCGGGCCGCTGCTGCAAACCGCGCGCGACAAGGCTGCCACCATCATCGAACAGTACGGAGAGACCGACCGCTTTCACGTCTTTACCCAAGACTTCGCCGGCCGGGACCAACGGCTCCTCACCCGCGAACAGGCCCTTGAGCGGGTCGGTGAAATCGGCATCAGCCCCGAGGTGCATCCCTTGGATGCGGTGTTGCGCCGCGCGGAGGACGCCTTGGTGGGCGCAGGCGACCAGCGGCGGGCCCTCTACGTTTTCTCCGACCTGCAACGGAATACACACCGCCTGCCCGACCGCGCACCCGGCGCGGCCGATTCGGCCTTGACCGCGGGGTGGCCATTGGCCTTTGTTCCGGGCGAAGCCGGTGGTTTTCCGAATGTTTGGGTGGATTCAGTGTGGTTCGACACGCCCATGCGAATGGCTGGGGCGCCGGCGGCTTTGCACGTGCGGTTGCGGCACAATGCGGCCACGGGCGCCGATGGGCTGCCACTCGCTTTGGAGTTGGATGGGCGGCGCACCGCCATCGGAACCTTCAATTTGGTGCCCGGCATGCCCACCGACACCGTTTTGCGGTTTACACACGGTGCGGCCGGTTGGCGGGCGGCCCAGGTGGCCATTGACGACGCACCCGTTCAGTTTGACGACACGTACCACTTTGGTTTTCAGGTCGCCGGTGCTGCGCGTGCCGTGGGCATCACCGAAGGGGCAAACCCGGCTTTGGAACGGGCGCTGTCCCGGGTCTATGCCGCGGAAGAAGTGGCGTGGGAGGTGGTGCAGGGCTTCGAGCCGGAAGCGTTGGAAGGACGGGATTTGGCCGTGGTGTGGGGGATGAGGCGGCCCGGTTCGGGGGTTGCGGCAGCGTTGCAGGCCTTTGCGGAGCAGGGCGGAACAGTGGTGGTGGTGCCCGATAGCGCAGAGGACGACGCGGACGGGTTTTACCGCAACCTCATCGGCAGCGTACCCCAGTGGGAAGAACGGGACGACCGGGTGCGATCGTTGAGTTGGGAGCATCCGCTGTTCGAGGGGGTCTTTGGCGCGGTGCCGGACCGGCCGGATTTGCCGCAAGCCGGGCGGGTGCAGCGGGTCAACTTGGGGCCTCGGACCGAAGTGCTGGCCACCCTCGAACAAGGCGGCGCCTTCCTCTCCGGTACCCCGATGGGGCGCGGCTGGATGTACGTGTTCCATGCCGATTTGGCCCCGGAGCAATCCAACTTCAGCCGCCACGCACTGTGGGTGCCCACGTGGCTGCGGTTCGCCGAGCGGGCCCGTGCCACGCCGATTCACACCGTCGAACTCGGTCAATCCGGCACGTGGAAACTCCCGCTGAACACGCCGCTGACCGATGCACC
>CBFHPD010000204.1:0-3743 GCA_965657495.1 uncultured Flavobacteriales bacterium | reverse complement strand
TTCAGCCGCCACGCCCTGTGGGTGCCCACGTGGCTGCGGTTCGCCGAGCGGGCCCGTGCCACGCCGATTCACACCGTCGAACTCGGTCAATCCGGCACGTGGAAACTCCCGCTGAACACGCCGCTGACCGATGCACCGCTCAAGCTCGTGCCCACCGACGGCGAGGCAGCAGCACTGCTGCCGTCGTTCACCCAAATCCGGGGAGTCCTCGAGGTGGAATTGCCGCCGGAATTGACAGAAACCGGCAACTTCCTCCTGATGCAAGGCGACCAGCAGCTCGCGGTGTTGGGCCTGAACCACGACCGGCGCGAATCCGATCCCGCCCCCTACACCTCGAGCGAATGGCAAGCTGCGTTGGAAGACGCCGGTTGGGAAGGGGCTTCGGTTTGGGAAGCCACCGAATCCACCGTCGCTGCACTCGTGAACCGCTTTGAACGTGGAAAACCCCACTGGCAGTGGGCCCTCGCCATCGCCCTTCTCGCCCTCTTACTCGAAATTTTGCTCCTGCATCCATGGAAAAAAACGTCCTGATCAAGGCTGTCCACATCATCGACCCAGCGGGTCCGCACGATGGCCAAACTTCCGATGTGCGCATCCAAGACGGCACCATCGCCGAGGTGGGGCCCCATTTGGAGGCGGCAGGAGCGGTGATTTGGGAAGCCGATGGTGCGTGCCTGTCCCCGGGATGGGTGGACGGGCAGGCGCATTTCCGAGATCCTGGTGAGGAGGTGAAGGAGGGGTTGGAGCAAGGAGCTCTAGCGGCCCAAAACGGAGGCTTCACCGACGTAGCCGTGCTCCCATCCACCCACCCCGCCCTCGATCACAAGGCGGAGGTGCATTATTTGCTGCGGCGCGCAGAAGCCGCCGCCGCTAACATCCACCCCATCGGAGCGCTTTCTGCAGGCCTCGCGGGCAAGGCCTTGGCGGAATTACACGACCTGCGGCAAGCGGGGGTCGCGGGCTTTTATGACGACGGTCCGGTGGACCACCCCGAACTGTTGCGGCGGGCGTTGGAATACGCGGGTGATTTGGGGGCTGCGGTTTGGTCCTTGCCCTTGGAAGCGCGCATGAACCCGGGCGCCATCATGCACGAAGGCGTGACGAGCACCCAACTCGGACTGGCGGGAGCGCCATCAGCGGTGGAAACCATGCGGCTGTTTCGCGACCTTGAAATCGCGCGGTACACTTCCGGGCGTTTGCACGTGCCCATCGTGACCACGGCCGAGGGGGTCGAAATGATCCGCACAGCCAAAGCCGACGGGGTCGAAGTCACGTGCGCCACCACGGCGCATCACCTGCTGTTCATCGACGCGCACCTCAGCGGGTTCAACGGAACCCTGCGGACCCGGACGCCGTTCCGGGGCGAAGCCGACCGAGCTGCCTTGCTGGCCGGCGTGTTGGATGGCACCATCGACGCCGTGGTGAGCGACCACCGACCGGAGGACCGAGAACATGCCGACGTGGAGTTCATGCTCGCACCTGAAGGCATGAGCGGCATCGAGGCGTCCTTTGCAGCGGCGAACACGGCCTTGGGGCCCAATGGGCTGCAGGCGCTCGTGCGGTCGCTTACCGCCGGTCCACGGCGCATCCTCGGGCTGGCCGACGTGCACATCGAGCAGGGCGCGGAAGCGCGGTTGACGTGGTTCGACCCGAAGGCCGCTGGGCGGGGAGGTGCCGTGAGCCGGGGGGTCAATGTGCCCGACTACGCGAACATCCTGGGACGCAGCCTCGAAGGCACCGCGTTGGGCGTGGTGCGGAACGGGGTGGCCGTTAGGCTTCGCCCTGCGGCCCACTGAACGTCAGGGGCATCGCCGGATCGTTGTTGTTGGAGCCGTTGATTTCCTTGATGGGCCCGTGTTGCGCCTCATAGCGCTTCACGTTTTCGTTGAGGGCCCGCATCAGGCGCTTGGCGTGATGGGGCGCAAGGATGACCCGGCTGCGGACCTGGGCCTTTTCGAGGCCGGGGGCCATTTGGGCGAAATCCACCACGAATTCCACCGGGCTGTGTGTGATGACCGCGAGGTTTGCGTAAACTCCGAAGGCTTGATCTTCAGGGAGTTCGATGTTGATGGGTTGGTTCTTTTTCGGGTCGTCAGCGGCCATAGGAATGAATTTTTCTCGAAGTTACGGCATCTGCGTGGAGTGGCGGGTGAGCGGCAGGTGGAGGATTTGGCCCAAATCAGTGACCGTCCGCCAAACCTGTTCCCCGTGCGCGTGCGCCTTGGGGTTGAAATGCACCGCGCGCATGCCCACCTGCCGCGCGCCGACCACGTCCGCTGCCAAGTCGTCCCCGATCATCACCGCATCCTCCGGCCGTGAAGCCGCTGCCTTCAAACTCGCGTGGAACGCCTCTGGCGCCGGCTTCTTGTGGCCCAACGCATCGCTCGTAAACACCTGCTCGAAGTGGGGTTTGAGGCCCGAATGCTCCATCTTGATGTGCTGAACTTCCTCAAAGCCATTGGTGATGATGAACAAGCGGTGGCCGTTGGATTTGAGGGTTTCCACCACCTCCATGGCGCCCGGAATGAGGTGGGGCAAAAACGGGGAACGCTCCACGTACGCCTGCCCCAGCGCATGGGACAAATCCTCCCGCAACGTGGAAGCTTCCATGCCCAGCGCTTCGAGGGTTCGGCGAAACCGGGTGGGTCGCAATTCCGCTTGGGTCATGCGGCCCGCTTGGTACTCCGCCCAACAGCGCTCGTTCTCGCGCTCGTACTCTGCGATGAAGGCGTCCACGCCCACCGGCTCGTTCAATTCCGGGCGGGCGTGCTCATCAAAAATCATCCGCAACGCTTCGCGGCTGTTGCGATCGAAGTCCCACAAGGTGCGGTCGAGGTCAAAAAAAAGATCAGCTGCCATGCGCGCAAGTTACCCACTTAACCGGCCACCCCTCCCCGGATCCACCAACTGACGAACGTGAGGACAACCGACCAGGCCGAGAATGCCAACATCAGGGACCACGGCATGCTCCGGTAATGCGGGTAATATTTGGCCCCGAGCAAGGAGGCGATGGGGACCGAAATCAGGCCGCTGATGAGCAACAACCCCGCGAGGCCGAAGCGGTGACGCAGCAGGACCATGCGCCGCCGACCGGGCGTGAACACCTTGCGCGGACGGTCCCTGCGTTCCGTCAATTCGCTCCATTTCCGAAAAAGCCACTTGCCAAAGCGGAAGAACACCAGCACGCCGATGGCCGCCCCCGCCGAGGTCACCGCCACCACCTCCCACGCGGGAATGCCCCGGGCCACCATCAGCGATGGGGTGAGGACAAATTTGATGACCGAAGCCACCATCCACGCGGCGAGTTCCCAGGGTCCCATCTTCAGCGTTTGGGTCCGTAGGCCAAATCCCCTGCGTCCCCAAGCCCCGGGACGATGTAGCCCTTGGCCGTGGTCTCATCATCGATGGCCGCCGCCCAAATCTCCACGCCTTTCGGCGCCTCCTTCCGCACCGCCTCCACGCCCTCGCGGCTGCCGATGGCGCAGGCCACGATGATGCGCGCGGGGGTCCCATAGCGCAGCAGCGCCTGCAAAACCAGGATGATGGATGCCCCCGTGGCCAGCATGGGGTCCGCTAAAATCACCGTGCGCCCCTCCAAGTCCGGGGTGCTCAAGTATTCCACTTCGATTTCAAAGTCGCCCGCATCGTCGTATTTGCGGTAGGCGCTCACGAACGCATTGTCCGCGGCATCGAAGACGTTCAAAAGCCCCTGGTGCATCGGCATGCCAGCCCGCATGATGGTC
>CBFHPD010000203.1:0-12146 GCA_965657495.1 uncultured Flavobacteriales bacterium | reverse complement strand
GAGGCATTCGGGTACACCGTCAAATCCCCGCGCTCGGTCTGAATGCGCTGCAAGTCAACCCATTCGATGTCGTGGATAGTTGACTTCTGACCGTTCACAAGGCTGCGTCTTGAAATGCTTTGAAATCCCGGATGTAATCCGCTTCATCAAACGCTGAATCCGACAAGTGCAGCCCCACTCCATTGGTGCTGAATCCTTCCATCCACCGCCACGTCAAGGGAGGCAAGAGCAGCCCTTGATCCGCTCTGTCGAGCCGAATCCGTATGCACTCATTTTGCACCGATGAAATGACCACGTCGAACGCGCCGTTGAGCGCGATGATGATTTCGCTTTGCTTCCGATAGGCATGCCCGCCTCGCTTGCTTCCACCGGGCACGTTGTAGGTCCAAAACACCCGCTGCGGTTCAAAGGGCAGCCCGTTGCCTTCTTCGATGAAGGTCAAGTTGCCCCGGGCATCAGCAACCTTCGGCAAGGAAACGACTTGGATGCCAAGCAGTGCAATGGATGGGTCGAGGGGGTGCATACCAAATGCAAGTTACGGCCAAATCCGCTACGGGCCTGCCTTCACTCGCACGGCGTGTCGTACTGCCCGAGGAAGAGCAGGAGGTCGTTCGAGTTGATGTAGTCGTTGCCGTCGCCGTCCCACATGCAGCCGCCGTCGCCCGAGCCGGCTGGGAACGTGCAGGTTCCGTCGTCGCGGGTGGCGTTGAGGTCGAAGTTGGTGGCCTCGGCGTAGGTGCAGCCGTAGCAGCTGTAGTCGCAGAGGGTCATCGCTGTGGCGAGCGGCTCGTAGTTGCAGGCGCTCGGTTCCATGCAGCCTGCGATGGTGCACGAGCCGTCGTCCACCGTGGCTTGCGGGTTGAAGTTAGCGGCCCAAAAATACGTGCACCCCGCCACGGCCGGCACCTCCTCGAGGTCCTCCACGACCAGGGCCTTCATGTACGAGAAGCCGGGCGCTGCAAAGGTTGAACCGAAGAGCTCGATGTAGTAGGTGCCGTGGACGGTGATGGGATAGGTGCCTGCAGCGTTGATTTGGCCTGCAAGCTCCAAGCACCACGCGCCGTCCACCGGAACCGCCTCCTCGAAGTTAGCCGTGGCCTCCACGCCCGCGGGCAAGCCCTCGATCGACTCCGGCAAGAACGCCGTCACCGGCAAGGCATAATCCGCCGTGGGGGGCGTCACCGTGCTCGGCAACTGCAGCACCCACTCCTCGGTAAACGGCATGGCCGTGGCCACTGACGCATAGCCCTGCGGGTACAGCCCTTCTGCCTCTGCCGGCCAGTCGCTCGCCCCGATGGCGCTGCAGCCCGCAAACGGAACGACCGCGTGCGTGGTGGCCGAGCAGCCCAGCGCATTCGTGATGGTCAGGACCACCGTTCCGGCTTCGAGCCCGGTGAGTGTCGCCTCCGTTCCGAGCAGGTTGCCCGCGACATCCGTCCAGGCCAAATCAAAACTCGGATCCACCAACGCCGTCGCCACCCCATCCGCATAGCCCTCCGGTGCCGACACCATGACTTCCGGAGCATCCAACGGCTCCGGCCACGCAATCACCGTCACCGCCTCGGCCTCGCAACCGTTCGCATCCACGGCAGCGAGGGTGTACGTCCCGGGGTTCAAATTGATCAACTCCGCCGTGCCGGAGAACTGACCCCAAATCGATCCGTTGACCACCAAATCGAAGGGGGTCGTGCCGCCGTTCAGCGTGGCCTGCACCATTCCCGTGGCATCGCCGTCGCACACCGGATCTGTGCTCGAAACGGACCATTGCAACGGATCCGGCTGGCCCACTGTGACCTCGAAGTCAACGGCGCACCCGGCGCTCCGGGACAGGGTGAAGTCGTACGTGCCCGCCGCGAGGCCCGTCACGCCGGCCTCGGTCCAGCCGACCGTTTCCATGCCCGAAATGATGTCCCAGTCGGTGTCTGCACCAGGGAATTGGACGGTGCCATCGGTGAAACCCGCGCAGGAGGCATCGGTGACTTGGAAGGAGATTTGGCCCAATTCCAGGTCCACGTCCATCACCCACGAAACGGTGTCCGAACAGCCGTTCGCCGTCACCACAGCGCTATGCGGCCCCTCCGTTAGGCCCGTCACCAGGCCCTCCGCATCCACCTCCGCGCTCGCCCCGCCTTCGAGCCACTCTACCGCGTCCGGGGCGTTGCCGTTGAGCGCGAGAACCGCCTGGCCGCTCGCCACATCGATGCACGACGGATTCGCCACGATGTCGACGGTCGCCTCCGAAATGCCGATCACTTCGACCTCCACGTCCTCGCTGCAACCCAGCGCGTCGGTGATGTTCACCACGTGGGTGCCCGCTGGCACGAAGGCGAAGGCCCCGTGGGTGTTCGTGATGTCTTCGTAATGGTAGGTGTAGGGGGCTGTGCCGCCCGAAGCAACCACCGTCAGTGCGCCTCCGGGCCCGCCGCAGAGGGCTTGGACCGACGTCGCTTCCAACCCGAAAGGTTCGGGCGACCCCACTTCGAAGGCCACCGTGTCCACGCAGCCCAAACCATCCATCGCCACCACTTCATGCACTCCTGTGCTCAGGTTGTTGAAGCTCGCCAGGAGCTGGGAAGGGAGGGCCCCGTCGAGCCCGTACATGACTTGGAGCTGTTGGCCAGTGGCCGTCAGGATGACTGAGCCGTCGTCGCCGCCTGGGCATGTTGCGTCGGTGACGTTAGCGGCGATGCTGAGCGTGCACGGGTAGGTGCATGAACCGTTGTCCACGGTGGCTTCCGGGTTATAATTGATGGCGGCTTCGTCGGTGCAGCCGGGAACGGATGCTGCTGAGTTGGTGAAGACCGCGTCTTCGAAAATCTGTTCGTTGGACGAAGTGCCCTCGACGAAGATCTGCAGGTTGAACACCCCGGTGAAGGTGCCGGCGGTGGTGAGTTGGCCGAGCAGCACCTTGAGGTCCTCGCCCGCGACCGCGTGGGGGTCGTCGGTGGTGAAGTAGCTGCCGCCTATGGCGTCGCCGAGGTCGATTTGGCCTGTGGTGTTGAAAGCGGCAAGTTGCTCCGTCAGCCCGACCGCGGTGAGGTTGCTCTGGGGCGCGTCGCCCGGGGCATAGCCGATGGTGAACCAGCTGTCATACGCCGCTTCGAAAAAGAATCCGAACAAGGCCGGGTTCACATCCATGGCGAAGTCCCCGCCGAACATGGCATTGAAAAAACCGTCCGATGAGGTCAGGGTCAGGGGCGCACTTGCGTCTCCGAAAACAGCCGAAACCTTGTCCGTCGGGTTGAGGAATTCGGCGTAGAACCGGTAGGTCTTGTGGCCGGCGAGCTCCTCGATGCCGGTGGTGTCGTGGTCGGCGATGGCCTCGACGGTGATGCCTGTCATTTGGCCCCAAACGCTTGATGCGCTGGACAAAAGGACCAAAACGAAAATCGAAAGCACACGGCAGAGGCCGCGCAGGTGGTTGCAACAGGACATGGTTTGGTGTGGTTGGTTAAGCCTTCCGCTGAAGGAAGGTCTAAAATAGTCAATAAGCGCCAAATATCAACGTTTCGTGTCGCTGATGTGCCAAATGGTCGGTCGGTCGCTTCAGCCGATGTGGGCCCTCAACCCCAGGTGCAATCCCCCCGCCGCCGCCCGCCCATCGGGCGCGGCCAACGGAATGTCCGGCGCCACCCAAACCACCCACCGGCGCTTCCAGGCCACGTGCAACAGCGGGCTCAAGTGGCCCGTGGTACGGTAAGTCAGCCCCCCACTGACGACGGTTGCTGCGCGCATTCCGGTAAAATAGCTATCCTCACCGAAGGTCCAGGCCCCCGCCGCCCCGATGGTCAGCAGCCGCGCGCCGCCTTGCACCTCGATTTCGGCCCAGCCCTTTGCTTCGACGTTGTCGGTCGCGGCCCAGTGGGTGGTGCCCAACACCGAATGCCGAATGGTGTAGGGATCGCTCGATTCCGCGAGCAGGCTTTGGTTAGCGGGCACGTGCAGCCACCGGTACGAAACGGCTGCCCGCGGGGCCACCGCCCCGAGCTCGAAGCCACCCTCGAAATAGGAGCGGCTATCCGTGTAAGCCGTTTCACCCGAAGCCGCGCTCGCCGGATCGACTGGATTCGCCACGTATTGGCTGTCCCAAATCCCTTGCGAGCCCCACCGACGTGCCCCTCGCCCCGCATGCAGCGCAAGCCGCACCCCCCACGTGGGCGAAAGCTGGACGGAGCGGGCAAGGGCGGTCGTAAGCCGCGTCCGCTGCAGCACCCCAGCCTCGTCGCTGTCCTCAAACTGAGCCACCACGGTCCATTCGCCCCGCCCCGTAGCCCGCCGGGTCCCGCTTCCGCGGTTAAGCAAGTTGCTGAGCCCCGCATCTGTGAGGGTCCAACTCCCCGCGATTCGATTCGTCACACACACTGCACCGCTCAGGAGCGTCGTTGAAACGTATTGTACGTCGACCAGCCCCACCGACTGCCGGTTCCACTTGCCGGCCACCGGCCGGTGCGTCCATTGCGTGGTCCCCGCGCCGAGCCGTCCGGGCAAGTGGTAGCTTGGGGCGTCTTGGGCGCCGGCCGTGGCGAATGCCAGGCAGCAGAGGGCGTTAACGAACCAGCGTAACATGGCGTTGCGTTGTGACGGCGGTGCCGTCGGTGAAGGTCATGTCGAGCTGAACCACGTAGACCCCGGTCGGGGCGGGGGTGCCGCGGTGGGTGCCGTCCCATCCGGGTTGGGGCGCGTTGAGGTCGGCGACGAGCTCGCCCCAGCGGTTAATTACCCGCATCCGGAAGGCTGACATCGGGTGGGCGCGCACGCCCAGGAATTCGTTGAGCCCGTCGCCGTTGGGCGAGAACTGGTCGGCGAGGAACCACTGCATCGGAGCCAGGACGCACACGGTTCCCGAGGTGCTGACGGCGCAATCGCCGCCGATGCTGGCGGTCACTTGGACAAGCACGTCGCCGGGAGCGTCGGGTTGCCAAGTGGCGGTGGGACCTTGGGTTTGGGCCCAAACCTCGCCTGTCCCCGGCTCCCGGAACCACCACTCCACGGACGTCGCGCCGCCCCCCGCGTTCACCAACCCCACCGGCAGCGCCGACCATTCCACGCATTCCTCTGGCCACGCCACCTCCGCTGTCACTTCGGGGTACGCGGGCACGGTGTACATGCCGGTTCCTGCGCATCCTTCTGCCGGCCACTCAAGCGCCCATGCGACGGTCGTTCCGGCCGCTGCTTCCAGCACCCACCACGTCGTGTCTGCACTCATGTCGTCTGGTGCAACAGCCGTGCTGTCCCACGTCAATTCCCACGGCGCTGCTGGCAAGATCCACGCCTCTACGGCCGCCATGCCGTCGAAACACGCCGTGTCGGGGGTGCTCAATTGCAGGGCTTCCGGCACGAGGACGCCCACAAAGACCGAATCGCTGGCCGGTACGCTGCACCCGTCGCTGATTTCAGCCACCCACCACTGGCTCGAGTCGGGCACCCAGGGCAGCGGAGCCGTCAGGTCCCAGCTGTGGTCATCGGCGAGGCCACCGGCGGCGGAGTAGGTGATGCCGGCGGTGTCGCCGCCGCAGATGACGGGGTCGGTGAGGGCGAGGGTGAGGGCGAGCGGTTCGGGGACCGTTACGTTGAAGGCCGTGTCACTTGCGCAGGACGTGCCTTGCCAGGAGGCGGCTACGGCATAGGTTCCGGGGGCGAGCGTGTCGGCGGAGACACCCGACGAGGGCAGGCCCTCCCAGGTCCAGGTGGTGCCGGTGGCGGGGGACCAATCGGGGGCGAAGGTGAGGCCGGCGCAGAGGGTGTCGGGGGCGCCGCCGGGCGTGACGGGTTGCCAGGGCTCGACTTGGGCGGTGGCGGACGTGATGCAGCCGCCGGGTGCGGTGTAACTGATTGAGCCGGATGGGGAGGCGTCGGCGGGGGTGAACCAACCGGAAACGGGGTCGACGCCCGCGCCCTGCCAGCTGCCGCCTGGAGGGAGGTCGGCGGGGGCGAGGGAGAAGGGGGCATCGGTGTTGCAGGCGCTCACGGCGGGCAGTTCGATTGCTCCGGGCCAAACCCCGACCGGAATCTCCACCGCGCACCCCCCCACCGTGTAAGTCAGGACGTGCTCCCCGATCGGCACTTGGGCCGGGTCGAGGGCGGCGGCACACCCCCCCGTGAGGCCAGCACCGCCCCACGAAGCCGTCCACTCCCCGCAGGGCGGCGTGGCTTCCAGGGCCGTCGGGCTCGCCGCGGTGCAGATCGCCAGGCTATCCAAGGCGGCGGTGGGGAAGGCGTTGGTGATGGCGGTCGTGGCCGTGCAGCCGTTAGGGGCCGTGTAAGTGACCGCGACCGAGCCGGCGCTCGACGGGTCGAAGAGGCCGTCGGGGCTGATGCCCGGACCGCTCCACGTTCCGCCGGGGGGCGTGGCGCCGCTGAGTTGCACGGCCGTGCCGGCGGGGCAGGCCGTCGTGTCCGGCGCCGCCCCGATGGGCAGGATGGTCGCGGCCGCGGGTTGGGTGCAGCCGGTCAGCACGCATTCCCACGTGGCATCGCCCGGGGGCACATTGCTCGGGTCGAAGGCCGTGGCCGTAGCGTTCAGCCCCGGCCCGGTCCAAATCCCCGCTTCCGCCACATCCGGCAGCAGCACCGGGTCCCCGTTGGTGCAGTGGTCGCCGAGCGGGAAGGCGGGCAGCGCCGTGATGACTTCGAGCGTGGCCGTGTCCGAGCAGCCTTGCCCGCTGAGGACGAGGTCGAACGTGCCGGCGATGTTGGGGAAAACCGTGCCGGTGGGGGAGATGTTTGGGCCTGACCAAACCGCTTCCACGCCCACCGCCGTGCCCTCCGCCTCGAAGGCCGGCGCCCCCAAACACGTCGCATACGGCCCGCCCGCGTCCACCACCGCTACCTGCACCGCCGTATCCAAGCTGCACCCCAGCTCCGTTGTGTACGTCATTTCCGCCGCCCCCCCTTCCTCCGCCGCAGCTTCGGCGTCGAGGAACCAAGCGCCATCCACCCACTCCACTGTGCCTGCCCACGTGCCCCCGGCCGGCACCGCTTCCAACGGCACCGCCGCGCCCCCCGCGCACAGCGATTCGGGCAGCGCCGACTCCAAGCTCACCACCTCCTCGCCCACGCTCCAACTGAACGACGTCACCGCCCCGCTCGTCGCCTCGGTCGCCACGAGGAAAACATCGGCCGCTCCACACACCACGATCCCCGCCGAGTCGGGCGTGTCCACCACGGTTCCGCCCCCGGTTTGGGTCCACACCCACGACACATCGAAGCATCCCGTCGGCGCCCACCACAACGTGTCGCACGCCCCTTCGCACACCGCCTCCACCGGGTCCAGCCACGCCCCAGCCACCGGACACGCCAGCGCCGCCGCCGCCCCTTCCACCGTGAACACGTGCACCGAATCGCACGCGTCCACCAGCCCCAGCCCCCAGCTCACCTCCCAGCTGCAATTCGCCCCCAGCTCGCCGCCGGCAAACGGCACGAAAAACCCCGTCGCGCTGTCCCCGTCGCACAGCACCTCCGGCGCCCCGAGTCCCACGCCCCCCGCAAAGGTCAGCGAGTCCGCCACCCACGCCGCACACGGCACCGGCGGCACGATGTCCCACGTCACCCCCGCGTCGCCACACGCCACGGGCTGTGCCGCCAATACCGGCGGCTCGGGCGGATCCACGTTCGCCTCCCAGAGCAGGTTGAACCCGCAGTAATTCACGCTTTGGTCGCTTTGGAAAATGAAGGTCACCATGCCGCTCTGCGCGGTCACCGGCTCGGGCACGAAATCGACCCCCGTCACCGTGGCGAGGTTCAGGCCGCTATTCGCCGGACCATCAATGATTTGCAGCTGATCGAACGGGCTCTCAAGGCACACTTCGCCGAGGAAGCTGACCGCAATCTCCGTTCCCGGGGCCAAATCCACCACGAACACAAAAAACTCATCCCCTCCGTAATCGTCCCCCGCGCCGCCCGTGTCCGTCAGCACGCCGGTGCATTCCGAGGAGCCCACCTCGTCGATGGTGTATTCGGTTTGGCCCCACCCCACGGCGGCCGCAGCCAGCATCGCCCCGAGCCACCACCCCCTCATTGCACCGTGTCTTGCACCGTGAGTGTTCCCGTGGTCACCGCCGCCGAACGGTTGCCCGCCCGGTCCTCGAGCGTGAACGTCAGCGTCGTCGTCTCCACCTCTCCGCCGCCCAGCACAAAGAGCGCCGGAACGTCCACCACGAGGTTGCCCTCGATGCTCAGTTCGAGGTACCCCCCGTTGGGATCGGCCGGCGTCATCGGCGGCACGTGGAACCCGTCGTCGGCATCGAGCCGGGCGTCCCGCATCCACAAGGTATAATCGTCCGCATCTTCCGTCCCCAAGTCGCCTTGGGCATCGCGGTAGTGCAGCACCACCTCCACCGGCTGCGCGTGCGCCGTCATGGTGGTGGGCGTCACGCTCACCAGTTCCAACTCCGGTGCCACGGGTGCTACCGTTTCCTTGCATCCCAGCAAGGCGAGTGCGATCCAGGGCAGGTGCTTCATGGGACGTACAGGCTATACAGGGGGAAGAAATGCGGTTGCGCCCCGGCGCCCGGGACCTCGATGGCGTTCGTGCCGTCGCTGATGTCCAGCCGCAGGTAATGCGTGGAACCGGGCGCCGCCCCGGACAAATCCACCGTCACGCGGTGTCCGTACAGGCTGGTGCCGCCCGCAAAGTCCGCCGCGTTGAACGAAAAATCCGTGGCGGCCGGGAGGCCCACAGCGCCGTCCAAATCCGGTAAGCTTTCCGCCACCCGCAACGCCACCTCTAAGTCCTCCACCGCCGTCGAGTCGTCGCTCACCGCAAACCACAAATCAATCGGCGCAGCCTCCACTTCCAGCCGGTAATTCGCATCCGGATCGCGGAAGTACGGGTCTTGCAAATTGCCGGCGGGAAACCCTCCGAACCCGCTGACTTGGGGGGCGAGGTTGGCTGCAGCCGGCAGGTTGCCATTCAAATCGGGCGCGCCTTCGGCGATCCAGGCCTCCATGGCAGCGAGGTAGTCCAAGCGGTTCGCGGGCCAGTCCGATCCGGGCTCGAGCGAGAGCGGCATCATGCCGGACGTGTTGGGGACGTCCTCCGTCAGCCGCTGCATCAACCACGACGCAGCCGGGTCGCCGGGTGCCACGCGGAAATCAAACCCCGTTGCCGCATCGTTTGCGATGACGGGGTGGTTCACCAGCGTGTTGTAGGCCGCGCCCACCGTCGTGAAGTTGGGCTCGAACGTCCCGTCGTGGCAACCGGAGTTGGCGCACGTCGGTTGGAACACCTTTTCATGGAGCCAAACAAACGACCCCTCCACCACGGGCGATTCCCCGTCCACAATGCCCACCACCGGCCCGGGATCCACTGCATACGGGTTCTCCGGCTCCTCCGGCCGGCAGCCTGCGAAGGCCATCACGCCCACGGCCACGAACGCCCACCTCATAGCTGATCGAGTAAACTGGTGGTGCCGGGGGCGAGCATGCCGCCAGCGAGCACTTCCGGTTTTACGCCGAGCAGATCCGCCACCGTCAGCATCGTATCGCTCACCAGCCCCACCGGGTTGCCTTCCCCGCCCACGCTGTGGTTCGCCGGAATGTCCGGCCCGACGAGCTGGGTCCAAACCCGCATCGAGTTCGCATCGCTGTGGTCGTACGCCCGCCACTCGTTCGAATCGATGATGTTGTTCGGGTTGAGGTTGCGGCCGCATTCGGGGGTGGTCAGGAGGGTGGTGGTGCCCGCCATGCCCGGGACGTTCGTTTGGATTTCGTTCCAGAGGTAGCCCACGGCGTGGTCCGCCCGGTGCAGCGCGGCGAGGTAGCCGCTGAAGTTCGAGTGGCATTGGTCGACTGCGCCGAGGTTCACCATCAGGAAGTTGGGTTTGAACCACTTGAGCACTTCCACGGCGAAGGCCACGGTGAGGAGGTCGCCGTTGTCGGCCACCGGGGGGAGGGGCAGGGCGCCGGTCTCCACCTTCTCGTACATGGCTTTCATGAAGGCCTTGATGTCCTCGCGTTCTGCCTCGCTGTTGCCGAGCCCGCCGCCGCTTTGGGCGAGGAGGGATTGGAATTGGAGGTCGAGGAAGGCCCGGAGTCGGTTCATGGGCGCGAGCTCGTCCTCGGGGTGGTAGATCTTGGCGTTGGCGAGGTAGGTTTGGCCCAAGCTGCCAAAGGTCACTGTCGGCGCGAAGAAATTGCCCGCGTAAGGGGCCCCATAGTCCGGATGCGCACTGTGGTTCAGCAGGGGCGTCGAACCGCCGATGCCATTGCCCACGAACCAAACATCCGTCGCGCCATACCCGCCATGCCGCCGCAAGTACTCAAAGATCGTCGGGTTCACCGGGCGCTGCTTGAGGCCCTGCGTGGTGACGGTGCTGCCTTGCACGAGCGAGTTCAAACCGCCGAAGTGACCGGCACTCAAGGCCGTCACTTCGCGGAACACCGTGCCCTGTTGGTCGAGCGGGGTGCTCAGGATGGACGGGATGGGCGTGTTGCCGTTGTTTCCGGTGCCGAACACGATTTTCGCCGTGGGCGATTCGCCGCTGAGCATGTTGAACAGGATGTTCCCGGGATACGGTTCGCCTTGGCTGTCCTCGACGTAGCGTTGCAGGATGCTTTCCTGTTGGCGCACGCCGCCCGCGAAGGCCACCATGACCACGTGCTCGCTGCTGCGCATGCCGGTGGGCGCGAAGAGCCGCCCGCTCGGCAAGATGTACGGCGCCACGGCGAGGCCGGCTGTGCCGAGTCCCGCCTTCTTGAGGAACTGCCTGCGGTTGAGGGTGGGGTCCGTGCTCATCTCAATAATATTGGTACTCTTCCGAAAGCCCGAAGGCCAAATACACGACCTCCGGTGTGATGTCCGGATTCTCCGCGATGAACCCGCGCATGAAGGTCATCTCCGCCGTGCTGGGCGGCCGCACGAAGAACCGCAGGTACGTCTCGGTGATGAAGGCGTCGGGGTTTGCGTGCATGCTCGCCGCCGTGGGCAAGATCACGCCCTCCTCGTTGAAGAAGTTGCTCAGCACCACCTCGCGGGCCACGTCCTGGTCACCGATGGACTCAAAGACCTCGGCGAGGTCGAATTGGTCGTTGGCGGGCAGTCCGGTTTGGAACAAATTTGTGTAGACGATGGATACCCATTGCTCCGGGGATTTCACCCGGTCCTTCCCCGCACTCGACGCTTCCACCCCGTAGTCCTCGAGGATGAAGTGCGACTCGGAGGGGCGCTCACAGCCCGTCGCGGCGATCAGGGCGATGGCCGCGAGCCAATTAATCGAAGCCGGCATATTCATCGGTGATCATGATTTGGGTTACCACCCGGTCGTAGGCGAGCGCAGGCCCCAACGCGTCCAAGCCGCGCACGACCTCCTCGTCCGAAGGCTCGCGGCTCAGCAGCGTCCGGTACGCCCAGCGCACCGTGCCTTCCGCCCATTCCGAGTTGCTCGTCAACACATCCAGATAACTCCGCTTGTCGGAAATCGGTTGCCCGAGCAGGCTGCCGACCAAGTTCGACTCGATGACCGGATACGCTGCATCGAACTCCGCTTGCGTCGGAAACCGCTGGTAAAAGTCATCGAACGTGGCGTTGATGAAGTTGAACGAATTCATGTTGATCTCGTCGTACACGGCGTTGTAGGCCAAACGCCAAGTCGCCTCCCGCAGGTCGCACACCGTGTCCTCCGGCAGTTCCGTCCGGATCAACAGCACCTGCTCCAGCCGCTCCGCCCGCTCCATGTTCAGCGCATAGCCCAGCATGTTCCCGCCCAACGAATCATTCAGCGCAAAGAAGAGGAAGTTGCCCCGGCGCTGTTGGATGATGGCATCCGAGGCGCCGTCGATGAACCGCGCCTTCAAGTCGCTGTACAGCTTGTCATAAAACGCCCCCCGGAAAGTGGTCCCCATCGTCGGCGCGCTTCCGCCCACGAGCGAATCCACCAGCGCTTGCCGCGCGGTCACTGCCAGTCCTTCTGCTTCCAAAAACGCCACGGCTTCCTCCATCTCCACGTCAGTGGGTTCGCGGCCGATGCCGTCAATGTAGGCCCGGTTCACGTAATTGCTCACCAAGACCGTCGGAATGCCCATGTAGCCCGGGACGGGGTTGTCTTCAAAGGTGAAGACTTCCGGTTTGCACCCAGCGAAGGTGCTTAAAATCAGCAAGTAGGCAAAGGGGCGCAGGGTCATCGGAGGGAATGTACGCAATCCCCTGC
>CBFHPD010000202.1:0-4179 GCA_965657495.1 uncultured Flavobacteriales bacterium | reverse complement strand
CTGCACCGGCCTCGATTCGCCGTCCGCCGCAGTCCACGGCCCCGTCCTCCAAGCGCATGCGGCAGGTGCCGCACGCCCCCACCCCGCAAGCGTGGTCCCAGGTCCAGCCGGCCGCCTCGGCGCTCCCGAGCAGGGTTTGGCCCGCGGCAACGCGCGACTCCTTCGCCCGGCCCCACCGCGGCTTCCAGCGCACCTCCGCCGCCACCCCCTCACCGCGCGCCGCCGTGTAATGCTCCAACCGCGTCCGCTCCGCCGCATGCCCCTTCACGGTCGCCGCGAGGGCGTCCATCATCCCCGCCGGGCCGCACATGTAAAGCGCGGCCTCGGGCGGGACCTGCAACGCCGGCCACGCGCGCCCCACCACCTCGTGCAACTCGAGCTGGCCCGCCGCGGCGAGCGCCCGCAATTCCGGCCCGTACATGGCGTCCTCCGGGCGGTCGTTCCCGAAATACAGCACCGGCCGCACCCCGCGCGCGACCAAAGCGCGCACCACCGCGTAAATCGGCGTGATCCCGCTGCCCCCCGCCACCAGCACGTGCTCCGCCACGCCTTCGACCACTCCGAAATCCCCGTACGGCCCGGCCACCCGCGCCTCGCCCCCTCCGCGTGCCATCCAATCCGACACGCCGCCGCCGCCCGTGGCTTTGACGCCCAGCACCCACCCGTCCGCGTCTGATGCGACGATGGAAAACGAGCTCCGCCGCTCCGCAACTTCCACCACGCAGAACTGGCCGGGCCGGGCGGACGGCATGTCAGCCACCCGCATTTCGACGGCTTGGTCCGTCAACGAGCGGAGGCGGGTGATTTCAACGGTGTGCCACATGGGCGCGAAATTTACGGCAGAGGAACAACATCGCGCGGAGGCAAGTGGTTCGGAATATCTTTGCGGGCATGGGAATCAAAGCAATGCTCAGCAAGCCGTTTGCGCGGAGGGCCATACGGGGCATGCGGCGGCGGACGGCCGATGCGCAGTCCGCGCAGGCGCAGGTGTTTGCCGAGTTGATGCGCGGGGTGGCGGGGACGGCTTTTGGGCGGGAGCATGGGCTGGGCGCGGGGACGACGGTGGCTGAGTTTCGGGCGGCGGTGCCGGTGCGGGATTACGAGGGGCTGAAGCCGTGGATGGAGCGGGCGGTTGCGGGGGAGGCGGACGTGGTTTGGCCTGGAAAGCCGCTCTATTTCTGCAAAACCAGCGGCACGACGAGCGGCGCCAAGTACATCCCCTTGACGCGCGCGAGCTTGCCCAACCACATCGGCAGCGCGCGAAACGCTCTGCTCGCCTACATCGCCGAAACCGGCAAGGCGGACTTCGTCGACGGGAAGATGATTTTCCTGCAGGGCTCGCCGGAGCTCACCGCGACGGAGGGTGGGGTGCCGCTTGGGCGGCTGAGTGGCATCGTGGCGCACCACGTGCCGGGGTATTTGCAGAAGAACCGGTTGCCGAGCTACGACACGAACTGCATTGAGGATTGGGAGGAGAAGGTGGAGGCGATTGTGCGGGAGACGGCGGGGGAGGACCTGCGGCTCATCAGCGGCATCCCGAGCTGGGTCCAAATGTATTTCGAGCGCCTGCTGGCCTACACCGGCAAGGCGACGGTGAAGGAGGTGTTTCCGCGGTTCGAGCTGTTCGTTTACGGGGGCGTGGCGTTTGAGCCGTACCGGCAGCGGTTCGAGCAGCTCATCGGGGGGGAGGTGCCGATCGTGGAGCTTTACCCGGCGAGCGAGGGGTTCCTGGCGTTCCAGGATTCGCAGGCGGCTGAGGGGCTGCTGCTGAACACGGCGGACGGCATTTTCTTCGAGTTCATTCCGGCGGACCAGTACTTTGACGAGCAGCCGCCGCGCTTGGGCGTGGAGGAGGTAGAGGTGGGCGTGCAGTACGCGGTGGTGCTGAGCAACAACGCGGGGTTGTGGGCGTATGACATCGGCGATACGGTGCGCTTTGTGTCGCTGGACCCGCCGCGGATCGTGGTGACGGGGCGGATCAAGCATTTCACGAGCGCCTTCGGGGAGCACGTGATTGCCGAGGAGGTGGAGGCGGCGATGCGGGCGGCGGTGGCGGCGGCGGGCGGCGTGGTGAACGAGTTCCACGTGGCGCCGGAGGTGGCGCCGACCGAGGGGCTGCCGTTCCACGAGTGGTTGGTCGAGTTCGAGTCCTTGCCGGCTGATTTGCAAGCGTTTGCCACCGCCCTAGACCAAAACCTACAAACCGCAAACCCCTATTACCGCGACCTCATCACCGGCTCGGTCCTCCGCCCTGCGGTGCTCACCCCCCTGCCCGCTGGCGCCTTCCACGAGGCGATGCGCCGCCGCGGCAAGCTCGGGGGCCAAAACAAAATCCCGCGTCTCGCGAACGACCGTACCTTCGCCACCCAACTCAACCCCGAACCATGAAAATCGCAGTGCTAGTAGGTGGCAGTGGCAGCGGCAAGTCCACGGTGTTGCACGGTTTGCGCTCGCACTTCGACGAGCGGGTGGCCGTGCTGTCGCTCGACGATTACTACAAGCCGAAGTCGGAGCTGCCCGTGGACGACCAAGGCGAGACGAACTTCGACCTGCCCGAGGTGATCGACCACGCGGCGTTGCTGGCCGACGTGGACCGGCTCGGGCGGGGTGAGGCGGTGCGGCTGGCCACGTACACGTACAACCGGGACGTGATGCAGTCGGAGGAGATCGTGATCGCGCCGGCGGAGTGGCTCGTCGTGGAGGGGCTGTTCGCGATGGCGTACGAAGGGATGCGGGAGCGGGCGGAGGTGGTGGCGTACATCGATGCGCCGGAGGAGGTGCGGCTCGCGCGGCGGATCGCTCGGGACGGAGCGGAGCGGGGGTATACGGAGGATGAGGTGCGGTACCAGTGGCGCCGGCATGTGCGGCCTGCGGATTTGGCCTACATCGAGCCCTGGAAGCGGGAAGCGGACGTGGTGATCGACAACCACCACCACTGGCAAGATGGTCTCAACGCGCTCATTGCGCACATGGAAAATCGGACGACATGAAAAAGGCATTCACGCTGCCTACGTGCAAAACGTGCCAGCGCATTTTTGACGATTTGCAACCTGCGGCGCACGGTTGCGAGGTGGTGGACATCAAATCGGAGGGCATCGCGGCCGCGGACCTCGACGCCATGGCGGCGCACGCGGGGTCGTACGAGGCCCTCTTTTCGCGGCGGGCGATGAAGTTCCGGAGCATGGGCCTCGCTTCTGTCGAGCTCACGGAGGCGGACTACCGCCGGCTCATCCTCGAGGAGTACACGTTCCTGAAGCGGCCGGTGTTCCTGTTCGATGACGCCGTGACGGCGGGGTCGGCGAAGGCGGCGGTGGAGGAGGCGCGGCGGCGGATGTGATGCCGCGGCTCTTGGCGCACTTGGCGCTGCTTGTGGTGGCCTTTACGTACGGGGCGAATTACCTGATTGCCAAAGGGTTGATGCCCGATTTGATCGGGCCTTCCGGCTTCATCGTTTTGCGCGTGCTCGGCGGTGGGGGGCTTTTTTGGGTCGTGCGCGGGGTGATGCGGGCGCGGACGGGGCGTTGGGAGCGGGTGGCGCGGGGCGACTTCGGGCGGCTGGCGCTGGCGGGGTTGACGGGGGTGGCGTTGAACCAGTTGCTGTTTTTCAATGGGCTGAACGCGACGAGTCCCGTGAACGCGAGCCTGATCATGACGGTGAATCCGGTGCTGGTGTTGCTGGTTTCGGCGGCGTTACTCGGCACGGCGGTGACGGCTCGGAAGGTGGCGGGGGTGGCACTCGGAATGGCGGGTGCGGTGGCGCTGCTGTTGCTTGGCGCGCGGACGTCTTCGCTGCACGCGAGTTGGCAGGGCGACCTGATGGTGCTGGTGAATGCCGCGAGTTACGGGGTTTACCTGGTGGTGGTGAAGCCGCTGATGGCACGCTACCGGCCGCTGACTGTCATTGCGTGGGTGTTCCTGTTCGGCGCGGTGTTCGTGCTGCCGGTGGGGGCTTCGCAGGCGCTGGCGATCGATTGGGTGGCCTTTGAGCCGGCGCATTGGCAGGGGCTGGCCTTCGTCGTGCTGATGACGACGTTCCTGGTGTACTTGCTGAACATTTACGCGCTCCAAATCGTGGCGCCGACCGTGGTGAGCATCTACATCTACCTGCAACCGCTGCTCGCTACGGGGCTGAGCTGGTGGCTGGCGCGGTCGGGGGGCGTGGATTACACGGCGGATTTG
>CBFHPD010000201.1:0-4412 GCA_965657495.1 uncultured Flavobacteriales bacterium | reverse complement strand
ACAAGGCCATCGACGACTTGTTCGAGCTCGGCTTCTTCATCGCCACGACGAAGTAAGGCGCACTCCCTGCCTACTCGAAGCCCTGCCGCCTGAAGCGGTGGGGCTTTTTTTGTGCCCGCACGACGTAATTTTGCGCCCATGCGCTGGACGAATTACTTCGAGCACCCGGGGGACAACCGGTATTACGTTTTCTCCTTCCCGGACGAACAGGAAGCAGCGGCGTTCCGGACCCGGCTAGAAAACCAGGGCATCGCCTTTGAAGCGCATCATGATCCTAGCGAGCGCGAGCCTTTCTTGTTTGGGGTGCACCGCCGGTGGTTCAAGGAGGCCTTGCACGCGAACCATTTGGTCAAGGCCGCGACGCGTACGAAGTTCATTCCGGTGGCTGGGTTGCGGTGGATGCTCCTCGTGGGCACGGCCGTCGCTGTGGGGCTCGCAGTGCTCGGATTCTTCCGGACGGCGAAAGCGCAGGGCGGATGGGAACTGGCCGTGGAAGCCGGGTGGCTGCCGGCCGTGGATGCTTTGGGCGCTTCGGCGATTCCCGCGGCGACCGATTCAGCGGGGCAGCCCTACTTGGGCGCGGTGTGGACGCCAACAGGGGGATCGCGGTTCGCGGTGCGTTTGACCCACCCGTTGAATGCGGCGTGGCGGCTTTCCACGGGGCTGACGGTGCAGCGGATGGGCGCGGACTGGGCGTTGACTTTTGAAGATGTGGATGGGTTGGGCAACCGCACAGGCCAAACCGTGGAGTCCACCCTGCGATTGCGCGGCGTGCGCTACCGCCTGCCCGTCCTCGCCACCACCTCCGTCCGCCTCACGGAACAGCAACGCGTGCTCGCCGGAGCCGGCCTCGGCGCCGACTTCACTCCCTCAGACGTGTTCGCTGCAAGCAGCACCCAAATCGACTCGGCCTACCACGACGTGCAAATCGCTGAAAACCGCACCCGGCTTTGGAACGTGCCGCTCCTCGTCGAACTCGGCTGGGAATTCCGACCCGACGGCAACTCCGGCTGGAACCCCGACGCCGCGAGCACGCACGCCATCCGCGGCATCTACCTCGGCATGCAGTGGTCCCGCGAACTCTTACAGACCCGGTGGGGCGAAGCGGTCTGGAAGTACGAACTGAGCGAACAGCGCACCCGGCTGTGGATGAACCCCACCGCGGTCGCCTTTGTCCTGCGGCTCACCCTTTCCTGATCACTCCGGACACGCCGTCGCAAACGACTCGAGTACGTCGAGCAAGTCGGCAATGCCGACGAAATTGTCCCCGTTGACATCAGCCGGACAAGGATCCACCTCCGGGATGCAACTCAACGTCGCACCATCCCACACCGTTCCCTCTCCGCACGATTCCGGCGTCGGGCCAAACGTGCAGGACCCATCTTCCTCGGTTGCATTCGGATTGTAATTGAGCGCTATGGCATACGTGCAGCCTGGCCCGGATGCCATGCTGCAAGTGCCCGACCAGCACGTCCATTCGGGCTGCGACTCGTTGATGACAATGGAGCTATTTGCTGGCACGTCATAAAACACCTGCGTTCCTCCCGCCGGCCACGTGACGACCAGGGAATCCGCCGTCACCGCACTGCCGAGGCCAAAATGCTGCCACCGGCTGCCTTGCGTCAAGTAGCCCTCTCCGCTCTTCGACAGCCGGTACTGTACCTCACCGTCAATGTACAACCGGTATTTCACCCCGATGGCATCGCGATTCGACTGCACCCCCTCGCCCAGCACCCGCAGGTAGCCGTTGTCATTCGCCGTAGCGAAGTACACCGAGGCCGTTTCTCCAATGGGGTTGGAAACAACGTCCTGGAACCCATCGCCATTGAGGTCCGTCACCCCGATGCTGAAGCCGTGCTCCGAAGAGAGCCCTGACCCCGCAATGGCGCTCCACGCCCCATCGGTGTAAGCGAACATCGAATCCGGAATCTGCTCCACCGAAGTCAAAATATCCGGATAATCGGTGTACATAGACGTGCCGGTGGCCACGTGCAGTTCGAGCCACCCGTCGTTGTCCCAATCCACCCAGCTCCCCGCCCAACACGTGTGCCAGATGTCGAACGGATCCGACCCCAAATCGCTGAAGTTCCCGTTCCCGTCGTTGGTCAACAGCAGGTTCTCGTTTTGGAGCCCCGTGATGAACACATCCATGGTCCCATCGCGGTTGTAATCCCCGATTCCGGAGCACATCGCATTGAGCGAAGCATCCAAACCATGATCCGCCGCAGTGTTCACAAAGGTGCCATCCCCTTGGTTCTCGTAATACATGTTGAGGTAGGCATGCCGGTCGCGGATGACGTACAAATCCAGCAGTCCGTCCTCGTTCAAATCGGTCCACTCCCCGAGGAAACTCTGCTTGATGTCCTCGCCAAATCCCGCCTCAAACGTCACCTCAGTGAAGGTCCCATCGCCGTTGTTGGTGTACAATTCGTTGAGCATCTCCGTCATCGCCGCATTGTAGTTCGCCACGAACAGGTCCAAATCCCCATCCCCATCAAAATCTGCAAACGACGCGCCATAGCTCTTGCGGTCCTCCAAGTTCAGCCCCGATGTAGCCGTGATGTCCTCGAACCCGTCCTCCCCCAGGTTGCGAAACAGCCGGTTGGCGGCAAGGCGGTTTGTGATGAAGCAATCTTGGTCGCCATCGTTGTCCAAATCCACCCACGACACCGACTTCGCATCCGCATTCCCGTTGCTCAGTCCCAGGTTCACGGACTGAAATCCCCCCGACCCATCCCCCGCATACGTGTAGATGAGGCCTTGGTGGTGGCAGAACGTCAGGTCGTCGTTGCCATCGCCATTGAAATCAACCAAGCTGATGCCCGATCCGAGGTAGCCCGAAGTGTGATCGGTCTCGAGGGCCAATTCATCGGATACATCAGTGTACTGGCCCCAAGCAAAAGCGCCTGAGCACAAACGAAGAAACAAAACAGTGCGGAAGATCCAGCGGAGCATGAGCGAACAGGTTCGCCGAAATCATGCGTTGGCTCGCTTACAGGAACAACGAATATAAGAATTTCATCAACTCAATGCATGAATGAGCCGTTGTTTATATCGAGGGCTTGACCGGTGATGGACCGTTGCGCATCGCTCATCAACCATGCCACCAATTCCGCGACCTCTTCCGGCTGGCTCATGTGTCCTGTCGGCAGGATGCCCGCCTGAATGGCGTGCTCCTCCTCATACGTGTGCCCGGACAAGTTAGCCAGCGCCTGAATGCTTTGCCGGGCCATCTCCGTTTCCACCCATCCCGGACAAATGGCATTCACCCGGATGCCCGCTTGGGACCACGCCACTGCCCACGACCGCACGAGCCCGAGCACCCCGGTTTTGCTCGCCACATAAGCCGGCTGAGCAGGCACACCGAATCGCGCCAACACGCTCGAAGTCACCACCACGTGGCGCAACCCGCCATCCTCCGCTTGCAACCACGGCCTGCACGCCTCCCCGGTCACGTACACCCCCGTCAAGTTCGCGCGGATGATCTCATCCCAGCGGTCCCCATCCCCGTACACGTTGGGCCCACCGATGCCGGCATTCGCAAACACCCCCTTCAACGGGTGCTCCTTCAAGTTGGCCTCCGCACTGTTCAACAATGCTTCCCAAGCCGCCCGATCGGCAACGTCCATCGCCCATGCCACGTGTGCTAACCCGAGCGTGGCTACCAACTCCTCGAGCGGCGCCGCGCGCCTTCCCAAGCAAATCAGCCGCGTGTTCGCATTTTGCGCCAGTCGACGGGCCGTCGCCGCTCCGATTCCCGTTCCAGCCCCTGTGATGATGATGGTGTCCATGGGCCAAATTTAAGGTGACCACCCACACGCATCGAACCTGCCCTCCCCACGTAAATTCGCGTAAAAATTATCCCATGCGACACAACCTCAGTGACATCACGGCCCTCATGCGGGATCGCCGCAGCATCTCGCCCGAACAGTTTTCGTCCCGCCGCGTGCACAAGGAGCAGATCGAGCTCATGCTCACCAACGCGACTTGGGCTCCTACCCACGGCATGACCCAGCCGTGGCGCTTCACCGTCTATGTTGGCGACGGCATGAAGGCCATCGGACCCAAGTTGTCGGAATGGTACCAAACCTACGCCGGCGACAAATTCTCCCAGAAGAAGTTCGACACCCTGAAGCAACGGGGCGAACGCGTGACCGCCATGATCACCATCGGCATGGAACCCGACCCCAATGGCCGCATCAAAGCCCTCGAAGAAATCGAAGCCGTGGCCTGCGCCGTGCAAAACTTGCACCTCACCGCCACCGCCTATGGCATCGGTGGCTTTTGGTCATCGCCGGGCTTCATCTACCAGCCCGAAGTGCGCGACTATGTGGGGCTGTCGGAGCGAGGTCAATTGCTCGGACTTTTTTACTTGGGCTACCCCGCAGGGGACTGGCCCATCAGCCACCGGA
>CBFHPD010000200.1:0-8710 GCA_965657495.1 uncultured Flavobacteriales bacterium | reverse complement strand
CCGGATCGGCATACATGCCCGCCGTCAACACGGCCATGGCTTTCGCCGCCCGCTCCGGCGTCTTCACCAATCCTTCCCGATCGACATCTTCACCGATGCGTTCGAGCACCTCGCGGTAATTGCCCGCAAGATGTCCCACGGCCGCCTCATCATACCGTTCAATCCGTTCGTAAAGCGCCCGCTTATTCTCCGCCATAGTAGTCTGCGTAGTTGTTTTCCGTCTCATAAAGCCGCAAGTGCGTGAGGGTACAACCACGAGCGTTGATGTGGGGTTCAATTTGGTCCCAAATCGCAATGATCAAGTTTTCTGTGGACGGCTGCTTCCCCGCCATGAAGGGCACATCGAGGTTCAGGTTCTTGTGATCGATCGGATCCTCGACGTATTGCTTGATGATCTGCTTCAATTCCACAAGGTTGATGCAGTAGCCGGTCACGGGGTCCGGCGCGCCTTTCACCGTCACGTGCAGTTCAAAGTTGTGGCCGTGCCAGTTCGGGTTCGCGCATTTGCCGAAGACCTCGAAGTTCTTTTCCTCGCTCCAGTCGGGATGCCAGAGCTTGTGAGCGGCGTTGAAGCGCGCGCGGCGGGTGATGTAGACTTGTTTCATTGGATGGGCCAAAGATACATCCGGCCGTACCTTTGCGCCATGATTGTGATTACCGGAGCCGCGGGATTCATCGGCAGTGCGCTGGCCGCGCACCTGAATGCGTTGCGGTTTTTTGATTTGGTCTTGGTCGATGACTTCAGCCGCGAAGACAAAGCGCCCAACACGGCCGGCCTCCGCTACACCGCTCAGGTTGAGCGCCATGCGTTCTTCGACTGGCTCGATGCGAACGAATCGCAGGTTCAATTCATCTTCCACCTCGGCGCGCGCACGGACACCACGGAGCAAAGCACCGCCATCTTTGACGCGCTCAACTTGCATTACAGCCAAGCCGTTTGGAACCGTTGCGTGGCGTACGGCCTGCCGCTCGTGTACGCCTCATCCGCCGCTACCTACGGCGGGGGCGAACACGGGTACCGGGACGAGCACGCCCTCGTCGATCAACTGCACCCGCTCAACCCGTATGGGGTGTCGAAAAACGAATTCGACAAGTGGGCACTCGCCCAGCCGAAGGCGCCTTACTTCTGGGCGGGGCTGAAGTTTTTCAATGTGTTTGGGCCCAACGAATACCACAAGGGGCGCATGGCTTCCGTGGTCTTCCATACGTTCAACAAGGTGCGCGAAACCGGGGCGATGCAGCTCTTCCGCTCCCACCGTCCGGACTACGCCGACGGCCACCAGGCGCGCGACTTCGTCTACGTCAAGGACGTGGCGTCCGTGTGCACGTGGCTGATGCACCACCGCAAAGCGGGGTCGAACGGGCTGTACAACTTGGGATCTGGAAAGGCGCGGACGTTTTTGGATTTGGCCCGAGCAACCTTCGCCGCCATGGGCCAAACGGAGGACATCACGTTCATCGACACCCCGGAGGACATCCGCGACACGTACCAATACTTCACGGAAGCGGACCTGTCCAAACTGCGATCCATCGGCTACGACCAACCGTTCCACACGCTCGAAGACGCGGTACACGATTACGTGACAAACTACCTCATGTCCGGGCGCCGCTGGGGCAGCTCAATCAACTGACGTTCTCAGGCTGCAAAGCCAGCACGCGTTCCCGCAACCGCTGCAACCGCGCGATGGCCGCGGCCTTGTCATCGGGCGCAGCCGGCGCCTCCACCTCGCCGTTCAGCACTTTGCGCGCGCCGTCCAACGTGAATCCGTGCCCGCGCACAAGGTCGTGGATTTGCCTAATCAGGTCGATTTCCTTGCGCGTGTAAAACCGCTTTCCCCGTGCATTGGTCCGCGGATTCAACTGGCGGAACTCCTTTTCCCAGTACCGCAGCACGCTCGCGTTTTCGCCCACTTCGGCCGCCACCTCGGTGATGGAAAAGAAGCGTTTCTCAATGGACGAGTTGGACGACGGGATCGGCGGCATGGTGGAACGAGCTGATTCGGATTGCGGCCTCAAGTTAATGCATCAGGCGGCACAAAGCGCACTCAGTCAAAGCTTTGGTTCTCCTGCTCGGACTGCATCAACAACTCCTCGTACTGCTCGGGCGTCAAATCGTTGAAGTAGAAGTGCGCCGGATTCAGCCGCTTTCCATCCTTGTGGACCTCGTAGTGCAGGTGCGGCGCCACCGAGGTGCCCGTGCTGCCCACGAGCCCAATCAGGTCCCCGCGGCGCACCTTGTCGCCGCGTTTCACGCGGATTTCGCTCATGTGCGCATACAGCGTTTCGTACCCAAAACCGTGCCGGATGATGACGTGGCGGCCGAAGCCGTTGTACGTGCGTTTCGCCAGGATGACTTCGCCGTCTCCAGTGGCAAAAATATCCGTGCCCGTAGGCGCGGAAAAGTCCATGCCGTAGTGGAATTTGCGCACCTTGTAAATGGGGTGAATCCGGTATCCGTAGCCGCTCGCCATGCGCTTGAGGTCCTCGTTCCGCACCGGCTGAATGGCGGGAATGCTCTTCAGCAGTTCCGTGTTGTTTCGGGCCAAATCCAACACCTCATCAAAGCTCCGGCTCTGCGCCACCAACTTCCGCTGCATCTCCGCGACCCCTTCCGACGCCGCAATCAGCTCCTCCGACCACGCGTGCCCTTCGAGGTGCTTCGTCCGATCCACGCCCCCGACCCCGGGGTTGCGGAGGTAAGCCGGGTAGGGATCGGTGCCGAAGATGGAACGGTAGATGGCATCGTCCCGCTGGGAAATGTCGGAGAGGACTGCATCCATTTGGGCCAAATCCTCGTTCAACGTCTCAAGCTGCTGCTCCAAAAATGCCAACTCCCGATCCCGCGCAACATCCGCAGGGCTCTCGAACCAGCGGTCAAACGCGTAAATCGACAACGATGCAATCGCCCCATACGCCACCACGCGCTTCAGGAAGAAGTACACATAGTCCTTCAAGTCAAACGGCACCTGCTGGACCTCCAGCGTGCGATCGTTGAATCGAATCTTATGGAATCGCTTCTGCATTTCGCAAAGGTGCGACGTATTTTCACGCACTCAAACGAAGGCCCCTTCAGGTTTTTCACACTTTAACGCTCAACGCCAAATGGAATCTCGCGCAATCCGGCAAATGTTCTTGGACTTTTTCGCCTCCAAAGGCCACGAAATCGTCCCTTCGGCGCCCATGGTCATCAAGGATGACCCCACGTTGATGTTCAACAACGCGGGCATGAACCCGTTCAAGGATTTGTTCCTCGGCAACAGCCCGGTCGTGCACCCGCGGATTGCGGACACCCAGAAGTGCCTGCGCGTGAGCGGCAAGCACAACGACCTCGAGGAAGTCGGCGTGGACACCTACCACCACACGATGTTCGAGATGCTCGGCAATTGGAGCTTCGGTGATTACTTCAAGGAGGAGGCCATTGCCTGGGCGTGGGAACTGCTCGTGGACCACTACGGCTTGGATCCGGAGCGCCTGTATGTCACGGTTTTTGAAGGGGATGCAGGGGATGGTTTGCCCGAAGATGCAGAGGCCAAAAACTACTGGAAACAATGGATTGCGGCCGAGCGCATCCTCCCCGCTGGCAAGAAGGACAACTTCTGGGAGATGGGTGAAACCGGGCCCTGTGGTCCGTGCTCGGAAATCCACGTGGACCTCCGGAGCGATGCCGAGCGGGCCGCCACACCGGGGGCCGAGCTCGTGAACGCCGACCACCCGCAGGTGGTGGAGATTTGGAATTTGGTCTTCATGCAGTTCAACCGGATGGCGAACGGCTCCCTGCAACCGCTGCCGGCGCAGCACATCGACACCGGGATGGGACTCGAGCGCCTCGCCATGGCCTTGCAAGGCAAGCAGTCGAACTACGACACGGACGTGTTCCGTCCCATGATGGCGAAGACCGAAGCCCTGTGCGGCAAGCGCTACGCGGCCTCGGATTCGAAAGACGACGTGGCCTTCCGCGTCATTGCCGACCACATCCGTGCCGTCTCCTTCAGCATCGCCGACGGGCAACTGCCCTCCAACACCGGGGCCGGGTACGTCATCCGCCGCATTTTGCGCCGCGCCATCCGGTACGGCTACTCCTTCTTGGGGCTGCAAGAGCCGTTCATGCACGCGCTCGTGCCGGTCTTAGCAGAGCACATGGGCGAGGCCTTCCCCGAGTTGCGCGCCCAGCAGCAATTGATGGAGCGGGTGATTTTGGAAGAAGAGGAAGCGTTTTTGCGCACGCTTTCCAAGGGCATCGACTTGTTGCAGGAGCGCTTGGCGGCGCTGCCGGTGGGCGGCACCTTGGCGGGACAGGACGTGTTTGAGCTCTATGACACCTTTGGTTTCCCGGTCGATTTGACCGCTCTGATGGCGAGCGAGTCCGGTTACGGCCTCGATGAGGCGGGGTTTGATGCCGCATTGACCGCTGCGAAGGAGCGCAGCCGCGCAGCCGGAAAGATCACGGCGGACGACTGGGTTGAGTTGGCTGAAGGCGCCAGCACCTTCGTGGGGTACGACGCGCTCAAGGTGGAGACCCGCATCCTGAAGTACCGCGAGGTGGAGGCGAAGAAACGCAAGTTTTACCAGCTCGTTTTGGAGACCACCCCGTGCTACCCAGAAGGTGGAGGCCAAATCGGAGACCAAGCGCACCTGACGTCAGGCGGGGATTGCATCGCCATCTTCGACACCAAGCGCGAAAACAACCTCATCGTGCACTCCGCGGCCACCCTCCCGCAGGATCCGAGCGCGCCCGTCACCGTCGAGGTCGATGCCGTTCGGCGCGCGGACGCCGCCCGGAACCACACGGCCACCCACCTCCTACACGAAGCCCTCCGCGACGTCCTCGGTGAGCACGTGGAACAAAAAGGATCCCTCGTCAAGCCCGACGCCCTGCGCTTCGACTTCTCGCATTTCTCCCGCATGACGGACGAAGAAATCGCCCGCGTGGAAGCCCAAGTCAACGAGCGCGTGCTGGCGAACTTGCCCTTGAACGAACACCGCGCCATCCCCATCGCCGAAGCCCAAGCCGCCGGAGCCCTCATGCTCTTCGGCGAGAAATACGGCGACGAGGTTCGGATGATTGAATTTGGCTCCTCGAAAGAACTCTGCGGCGGCACCCACGCGCCCGCCACGGGCAGCCTCGGCACCTTCCGCATCCTCTCGGAATCCGCCGTCGCCGCAGGCATCCGCCGCATCGAGGCCACCACAGGCGCCCACGCCCTCGAACGCAGCCTCGATGAACGCACCACCCTCACGGCCCTCAACCACCTGTTGAAGTCCCAGCAACCCGTGAAGGCCGTCGAAGACCTCCTCGAAAAGGTCGCCGCCCTCACCCGCGACGTGGAGCAGTTCCAAAAGCAAGCCGCAGCAGGCGCAAAAACTGACCTCCTGAATGCCATCGAGACCGTCAATGGCATCAACGTCCTCATCACCGAACTCGACCTGCCGACAGGCGACATCAAGGACCTCGCGTTTCAATTGAAAGCGGAACGTGCTCCGTTCTTTGGGGTGTTCGGTTCTGCCGCAGACGGAAAAGCCACCCTATCGGTGGCCATCAGCGACGACGTCGTGGCGGACAAAGGGCTGCACGCGGGCCAAATCGTGAAGCAGCTCGCGGCCGCCATCCGCGGTGGCGGAGGCGGTCAACCCTTCTTTGCGACGGCCGGTGGGAAGCACCCCGACGGCATGGCCGACGCCCTGAAGGCTGCCCGGGAGCTCATCTGAACTCCGCATCCTTGGACATGAAAAAGCCCGGCTACTGGCCGGGCTTTTTCATGTCCTTTACGTTTCAAATGCGTGCACGCCTTAGGCCGTCGCTAAGTGCGAATCCCGCGCTGGGCGCTCTTTGCCATAGACAGGCCCTTTGTATTCCTCCTCGTAGGCCAACCCCAGGTTCAACACATAGAACATGTTGAACACCGAAATCAGCAGGTAATCCACCCAAGAGTGCTTGCCAAAGGTCTGCGCCAATTCAATCAATGTCCGGAAAAACAAATACACGTTGTATCCAGGAATTAAAAACAACCACGCGTGCCAAGCAGGACGTCCGATGATGCGCATGGCCGTGGCGACGTTGACACCAGGGACAAACACCTTCCAACCCGGCTGCCCCGCCTTCAAGAACAGCTTCAAGTTCCCTGCCGCAATGATCGGCAGCAAGAAGCACAGCGTGAACACCAAGTTTCCAGGAATTTCTCGACCGAAGAGTACCAAATCATTCATTGTGATGGGAATTGCGTTCACATAAGTGACGGCTGCCTTTCTGCCGGGTTGCCTTCAAACGGATGTTAAATCCGAACTTGCGGACATCACTTGTAGGCCACGCCAGAAAATTCCTGCACCGCTGATTTGGTGATGAGCGACCCTTTGGGAGACAAGATGACGAGCCGCTCCACCACATTCCGCAACTCGCGGATGTTCCCCCGCCAATTCGCTTCCTGTAGCAATTTCATGCCGGCCGCTTCCACCTTCGGAACCGGCACCCCATAATCGCTGCAGATGCGCTCCAGGAAATGGGCCACCAGTGCGGGTACGTCGTCGCGGCGGTCGTTCAATGGCGGAACCTCCACCAGGATGACGGCGAGCCGGTGATACAGGTCCTCCCGGAACCGTCCGCCATCGATTTCCTCGAGCAAGTTCCGGTTCGTGGCCGCAACAATGCGGACGTCCACAGCGATGTCTTCGTCGCCCCCCACGCGGGTGATGCGGTTTTCCTGCAACGCCCGAAGAACTTTCGCTTGGGCCGACGGACTCATGTCTCCGATTTCATCGAGGAACAAGGTCCCGCCATGCGCCAACTCAAACTTGCCCTTGCGCTGCTTGATGGCGCTGGTGAACGCACCCTTTTCGTGACCAAACAACTCGCTCTCGATGAGCTCGGCCGGAATGGCCGCGCAATTCACTTCGATGAACGGCCCACTGTGCCGTGGGCTGAGCGCGTGCAGCTGACGGGCCACCAACTCCTTTCCTGCGCCATTGGGACCGGTCACCAGCACCCGCGCCTCGGTGGGCGCCACGGTAGCGATGCGATCGGTGATGGCGCGGATGGCTGCAGAATCGCCTACGATGGGACTGGCCTTGTCGCTTTGAATGGTCCGGCGCAGTTCTTGGGTTTCGGCCTCGAGGGCTTGCTGTTCGAGGGCGTGGCGAACCGTCACGAGGATGCGGTTGAGGTCGAGTGGCTTCTGGATGAAATCAAACGCTCCTTTCTTCAACGCCTGCACCGCGGCCTCCACCGTTCCGTGGCCGCTGATCATCACCACCGGCGTTTTCACACCCTTCTCCCGCAACATGTCCAACACATCCATGCCGTCCATCCGGGGCATTTTGATGTCGCAGAAAATGAGGTCGAACGCAAACTTCACGGCTTGGGACAGGCCTTTCGCGCCGTCTTCGGCCTCTTCCACCCGGCATCCTTCGTACTCGAGGATTTCGCGCAGGCTCGCCCGGATCGGGGCTTCGTCGTCGATGATGAGGACTTTCGTCATGCGTGGAGGTTTGGCCAAACAGCGTCCAAAGATGGTGCCAAATCAGCTTCCCGGGCGAGCTCCACCAGCCCTTCCCGCAGGGCATAGGGAGAGCGCGCCACCCGTGCCTCCGGACCCATCAGCCCCAGCATGCGCTGCACCAACACGGATGACAGGGGCAAATAAGGTGCACGCGACGGCGGCATGCCCTTCCACATCAACCGCTCCTCCAATCCCGTGGCAAGCATTTCCGCGTGCAAGGCGCCCAGCCGGACCGGGTCCACCGGTTCGGCAACGGCGTGCCGCCCTTCCGGTTCTGCCACCGGCTCGCCTGCGCGCAGCAGGGCCGCCAACGCATCGAACGAACCGCTAGAACCGACGAGCACCCGGGGCCGCCACGCTTCGATGGCCGCGTCCACGGGAGCGAGCACGTCATCGAGGAACGGCGTGAGGCGGTCGGCGCCGGCAGCGGTCAGGGGATCTGCGGGTTTGGCCAAATCCTTGATCCGCACCACCCCCGCGTCCACGCTTTCAAGCCACTTCAAGTCGGGGCCGGCAGCGGTTTGTTCCCAGACGGCAAACTCCACACTCCCCCCGCCGATGTCCATCATCAGCCCCGTCTCCCCGGCGCGCAAGGGCTCGGTCAGCAACATGCCTTTCCAAATGGCGTAGGCCTCCTGCTTCCCGGAAATCACGGCGATGTCCATGCCCCATTTGGCACGGGCCACGGCGACAAAGGCCGCGGCGTTGCGTGCATCCCGCAGGGCACTGGTTCCCGTCGCGTAAACCGCTTGGACGCGGTAATTGAGAAGGGTTTCGTGGAAGACGCCGAGGGCATCGAGGCCCCGGGCCTGGCGGTCGGGGCGAATGGTTTGGCTTTGAAAGCCCCCCGACCCCAGCCCCACCGGCACGCTGTTCGCAAACACGCGCACCCAGCCCTGTTCCTGCAGCTCCGCCACCACCAAGGTGAAGGAATTCGAGCCGCAATCGATGACACCTACCCGCTTCATGACCGGTGGAACATCCAACGTAACAGTTCCCCAAACGTCGGCCGCTTGCCGTACATCAACAACCCCACGCGGTACACCCTGCCGGCCAACACCACCACGCCCCAAGCGGTCAAGGCCACCCCGGCCAAACTCGCCAGCACTTCCCACATCGGCACCCCGAGCGGAATCCGCACCAACATCATCACCGGCGCCGAAAACGGCACAAACGACCCCACCACCGCCATCGTTCCCTCCGGGTCTTCCATCGACATG
>CBFHPD010000199.1:0-4172 GCA_965657495.1 uncultured Flavobacteriales bacterium | reverse complement strand
AGTCTCCAGCATTTTTCGGGAGGAGCTACCTGTTTGGTCCTCGCGTCTGACGCGTACGACGAAGGGGACTACATCCGCGACTATTCGGCCTTCAAAAATTGGAAAAACGAAACGCCATGAGAGCCATCCACGAAACCGCGCTCATCGACCCCAGCGTTCAGCTGCCTGAAACCATCGAAATCGGTCCTTACAGCATCATCAACGCAGGGGTTCAACTGGGCGAGCGCATAATCATTGGCGCCCATTCCATCGTGGGCAAAGCGCCACGCAGGGGGCGCAACCAGCTGCCTGTAGCGCAGACCGAGCACCAGGTTCACATCGGTGATGACACCATCATCGGTGACTTCGTTTCCATCTACAACGAAGTAAAAATCGGCAACAATGCATACATCGCCGACCGCGCTACCCTTCGCGAGCAGGTGGAGATCGCGCAAGATGTGGTCATCGGTCTTGCTGTGGTTGTGAGCTACCGGGCGCGCATCGGAAAGGGAACGAAAATCATGACCAACTCGAACATCGGAGGGGAATTCATCATCGGAGATGATTGCTTCATCGGCCTGCACGTGTGTATGTTCAATGACCGCCGACCGATGGAAGCCAAGGCTGACCGCAGCGAACTGCCGAAATCCATCATCGGCGACCGGGTAATGATTGGAAGCAACTCTTCCATTTTCCCCGGCAATCACATCGCATCGGATGTTACTATCGGTGTGGCTTCGTTGGTCACTAAACCCCTCACGCAACCCGGCACGTACGTGGGAGCACCCGTGAAGAACAGGGGGTGATTGCTCCCTTTCGCGAGTGACCCTTAGGCCCGAGCCGCGGCTTACGCGCTGGGCTCGTTTTTCTTGAAAAACTTAGCGGGGGAGCCGACCCAAATCTCGTTCGCCGGGATGTCTTTGTTCACAAATGCCATGGATCCCGTGACCGAATTGTCTCCGATTTTGATGCCGTGGTGCAGCACTGAGTTGGTGCCGATGAAACAGTTGTCACCGATGTGTGCACCCCCAATTTGGGCGTGTCCGGTGTCCAAATTGTTTGTCATGACGCGTGGACAAAGGTAGGTGTTGTCCCCGATGACGCAGCCCCGTGCAATGATGACGTCATACCGCAGCGTGGTGTTGTTCCCAATGGTGCAACTGCCGGACGTGGAGACCCGGGAGTCGATGTAACAATTGGACCCGATCTTCGTATCTTTTCGCAGCTCCACAAAATTGCGGATGACGGTGTTGTCGCCAATTTCAACTCCATCCTCGATCACGACGTAGCTTCCAATGGCCACGTTTCGTCCAATTTTCGCGTTTGGGCTAATCATGAAACAAATTTAATTCGGAACTTCACACTTTGCCGAACAACACCCTGAATTCGCGCGTCCAACAGCCCCATTCCTTCCGGCAAGACCCTTGGGATTATGGAACGCCGCCTCAAGTCCCCGCCCATGACCATTCCGTTCTTATCATTCGACAAGATGCACGCCGAAGTGATCCCGCAGCTGAACGCCGCAGCTGAGCGCGTTATCAGTTCTGCATGGTTCATCCAAGGGAGGGAAGTGGAATCCTTCGAGCGCGAATGGTCCCATTTTTTGGGGACGCGAATGGCCGCAGGTGTCAACAGCGGATTGGACGCCCTTGAACTCAGCCTGCGCGCCCTTGGAGTCCGTGAAGGAGACGAAGTCATCGTCCCTTCCAACACCTACATCGCTACCGCCTTGGCCGCAACGCACGTGGGGGCGCGACCGGTTTTTGTGGAGCCCGACCCTGCCACGCACTTGCTGGATTTGGACAAGCTCGAAGCGGCGCGCACTGCCCGGACGCGGGCGGTCATCCCTGTGCACTTGTACGGCCAAGCCGTGAACATGCGGCAGCTGATGGCTTGGGCTGACCAGCACGGCTTGTTCGTGATTGAAGACAATGCCCAGGCCCATGGTGCCGCATGGGAAGGCCAAACCACGGGCAGCTGGGGCCATGCGAACGCCACCAGCTTTTACCCCGGCAAGAACCTTGGCGCACTCGGTGATGCCGGTGCAGTGAGCACCAACGACGAAGCACTTGCCGCCACCGTCAAGCGACTCCGCAACTACGGCAGCGAAGTTAAGTACTACAACCGCGACATCGGCTTCAACAAGCGCCTCGATGAAATACAAGCCGCCTTTCTGCGGGTGAAGCTGCCCCACTTGAATGCGTGGACGACGGACCGGCAGCGCATCGCAGCGCATTACCTCGCGGGGCTTGCAGGCGTTGGGGACCTGACCTTGCCCAACACCGCCGAAGGCGCCACGCACGTGTACCACTTGTTTGTCGTCCGGACCTCCCACCGAGAAGCCCTTCAGGCCCACCTGCGTGAAAGCGGCATCGGGACGCTCATCCACTACCCCGTGCCTCCGCATTTGCAAGCGTGCTATGCCGATTTGGGCCACCAACCGGGGGACTTCCCCATTGCGGAGCAACTGGCCCGAGAGGTGCTGAGCTTGCCGATTTGGCCGGGCATGACCGAGGAGGAAGTCCAAACCGTCATCAACGTCATCCGGGCCTTTTTCTGACATCGGCCCCCACCCCGCGCCCTTCAGCGGGATTCCACATCCTTGCCCCCATCGAATTTGCCATGGCACACACGTTTCGACCCGCCGCCCCCTATTCCACCTTCCTGCTGGACCGGACGGATTCCGCTGACCGCTACATCGGCCCTTACGGGGTTGCCTACGTGGGGCTTCCACACCAGTGGGCTTCCAGCGATTTTGGGGACTTTCTGCTGATCGGTCGCGCGTTCAGCAGCCAGCCCGTGGACGCCGCTGAGCTCTCCCGCTTGGTCGAGAAGGTCCACCACCGCACCGGCATTTTTGAGCAATTCGCCTACCTGACCGGGCATTTTGTCTTGTTAGCTTGGAACAAGGCCGCTGAAGAATTGGTGGCCATGACCGAAACGGGCGCGCAAATGACCCTTTATTACGACCGCGGCGGGCAGCGTTTGGCGGGCCAAATCCGGGAACTGCTCTGCTACAAGCGCAACCGCCCCTGGACCTCATCGGACCAACAAAAATCCCGGTCCCTGTTCGGGCGCACCATGCCCTGGGAGGGCGTGTGCCGCATCGTGCCTAACCACGCCCTTGTCGTCCAGCAGGACGAGTTCGCAGAGCACCGCTATTACCCCCTTGAGCCGCTCACGCCGCAATCCGCCGAAGCCGCCGTAGAACAAAGTGCCCGCTGGCTGCGGGAGTCCATCTCGGCCTTGCCGGACACCTCGACCTTGCTCTTCAGCATCACCGCAGGGCTTGACAGCCGGGCGTGCCTCGCCGGCATGCCCGCCGACGAGCCGCACCGCGTCCGCGCATATGTCCGGGTGAAAGCACCGACCGATAAGGACGCGGTTGCCGCTCAGACCATTGCTGAAAAACTGCACATTCCCCTCCACGCGTTGGAAAAGGACGCGCCAGCCGTGCGCCATTTGGCCCCCTCCTTCGTCGATGCACACTTCGACTTTCCAGCCATGAAGGCGCCCACCTACCATTTTCCCGACGTCGAAGAACCGGTCTTCATGGTCGGAAACGTGGCTGAAGCGTTCAAAACCAATTACGCCCGCCCCCAATCGGACCAACCGAAGAAGTGGCTGAAAGAATTGGGCGCCCCTCGGACGGACCGCACACTTGAGGACATGGCCGCTTGGATTGAGGAGACGAAATCGCTGCCCGCCGGATGGCACCGGAGCGATTTGCTGTATTGGGAATGGCGACTGCCCAACTTCCTGCAGCCCTTTGTGTTCCACCGGATGGCCACCCCGGATTTGTACTACGCCCCCCTCGCCCACCGGCGCATCATCGAAACCATGCTCGGCCTGCCGCCCAAGCAACGGATGAACAACCGCCACGTCGCACTCGAACAGTTGGGGAACCTCGCGCTCGGCGGACAACGCGTGCCCTACAACCCGGACCTCAAATCGAAGGCGCTCTGCGCCATGCAAAAATGGGGGCTTTACTTGCCCTACCGACTCTTTCGATTCTATGTCCGTTGACGGGTGGTTTGCATAGCGCTACAAATTCGGCGGGCGGCAGACGTGTGCCTTTTGTGCTTTCCTCTCCTTGTTACCACGCAATGCTACATACAACCACATTGAATGTTTACTATTCTGAGCGCGTATTACACCCTACAACAGAGAAAGCGCTCAGGAATTAAATCTTA
>CBFHPD010000198.1:0-7802 GCA_965657495.1 uncultured Flavobacteriales bacterium | reverse complement strand
AGCCGCGTCGATCGGGAAGCCGAGGCCGCGGAATTGTACGGAACGCTCATCGAAATGGACCCGCAGAATGCGACGCTTTGGAACAACCAAGCGTGGTATTACGCGCAGGCCGGGGTGGAATTGGACCGGGCGCTGACCGCCATCGAACGGGCTGTGGCCTTGGCACCTGGCACCGCGATTTTTGAGGACACCTTTGCTTGGGTGCAGCACGTGCGCGGCGACCACGAGGAGGCGGTGGCGTGGATGGAGCGGGCCTTGGCTTCTGATCCCAATGGCGGGTCGGTGGGGATGTGGGAAAACGCCGGCGACATCTACGCTGCGGCGGGGCGGCCGGAAGATGCGGAACGCGCTTGGCGCACGGCCTTGGAGAAAGGCGGGGACCGGGAACGGCTGTTGAACAAAATCGCGGCGCTGTCATGAAGGCATTTCGTCCCTTGGTTTTGTTCGCCACCATCCTCGTGGCAGCAGGGTGCTCGAATGCCCGGCGGTTGGCCAACGGCAAACCGCTGAAAAACCAGAGCCCCAACGCCATCCTCACCCAATACGACGCCACGGCCATGCGCTGGGACTGGCTCGCCATGAAGGTGGATGCGGAAGTGGAGTCGCCCGAGCGGGATGGTTCGTTCAATGCGACCATCCGCATGGCGCGGGACAGCGTGATTTGGGTCAGCATCAGCCCTGCACTCGGCATGGAAGTGGCCCGCCTGAAACTCACGCCCGACAGCGTTTTCCTCATCAGCAAGTTGCCCAACAACAAGTTCCACTACGCCGGCAATTACGACGCCATCACCGATTGGCTCAACACCCCCATCGGTTTCAGCGACCTGCAGGACGTGCTCATCGGGCGGCCCATGGGGCTCGACACCGACAAGGACAAGTTCATCAGCCGCATTGACGGACGCGAATACGTGCTGATTTCCAAGTACAAGCGGCGCACAAAGCGCATTGTCGGGTTGGACGACAAGGAAATCGCCCCGGACGACTCCTTGACGATTGCGTTGAATCCCCGGGCGTATGAGCGGCTGCGGGGGCGGACCGACGAGGACGACCTGCTCATCAAGCGGCACTGGTTCGACGGCCTCAGTTTCGATCCGGTGCGCGACGTCTTTGATGACCTGTATTACCAGCGGTTCGTGACCGTGACGCGGTCGGATTTCAACACGACGGACGGGGGGCGGTTGCCGGGGCAGATTGAAGTCCTGATTGAGGCGCCCGAAGGCACGCTGGTCGTGCGGTTGAACGTGGGCCGCACGCGGTTGAACAAGGCGTACGATTTCCCGTTTGAGGTCCCTGAAGACATGGAATTCCGCGATGGGTTCTAAGCTGCTCATCGCTGTGGCCTGCTTGCTGGCGGCGAGCGGGGTTTGGGGCCAAACGAAAGCCGAACTCCAACGGCAGCGCGACGCCATCACTGCCCAGCTCGCCACCACCGAACGGCTCCTCGGCGCCGCCCGCGAAAACCGATCCAACGCCGTGGCCGAACTGCGCCTCGTGGAAAAGCGGATCGCCCTCCGCGAGGAACTCATCCGCCACCACCGCCAAACGCTCCGTTCCATCGAACGCAGCATGGCCGGCACCGACTCAGAAATCCGTTCCCTCGAAGGCCACATCGCCGCCCTCCGCGACGAATACGCCCGCATGATCCAGCAGGCCTACCGCATGCGGCTCTCGCAGAACCCCATGCTTTACCTGTTCGCCGCCGAGTCGTTCAGCCAGGCGGCCCTGCGCTACCAGCTGCTTCAATCCTATTCGAAACTCCGCAAAGCGCAGGTCGAGTCCATCGAGGCGTCCCAACGCGAGCTCGCCGACACCCGCGAGGCCCTTGAAGCGGAACGCCTCGAAACGCAGCGCGTCCTGAGCGAAATCGCGGCCGAACGGGACCGCCTCGCCGGCGACCGCGCTGAACGTGAACGGCTCGTCAGCCGCCTCCAAGGCGAAGAGGACGCCCTCCGTGCCCAACAGCGCGAAGCCGAAGCCGAGCGCCAACGCCTCAACGCGGAAATCAGCCGGCTCATCGAAGCAGAACTCGCCGCCGAACGCGCCTCTTCCTCCGGCGAATTCGCCCTCACCCCCGCCGGCCGCATCGTTTCAGAGGCGTTTGAACGCAACCGTTCGACGTTGCCGTGGCCCGTGGTGCGCGGGGTGGTGACCACGCGGTTTGGCCGGCAGAACCACCCCACCTTGCCGGGCATCACGTTCGACAACAACGGCATCGACCTCGCCACCGATCCTGGAGCGGCGGTGCAAGCCATCTTCGACGGACGGGTTTCAAGCGTATTTGAAATCCCCGGCTCAGGCGCCACCATCATCCTCTCGCACGGCGCGTACCGAACGGTTTACAGCAACTTGACCGGGGTAACGGTCAGCAAAGGGAGCGAGGTCGCGCGGGGCGCCGAGCTCGGCCAAGCCCGGGCGGTGGACGGCAGTGCTTCACTTCACTTTGAAGTTTGGCACATTCAAGGAGAAACGAAAAAACCGGTCGATCCAGCGGTGTGGCTCATTCAAAAATGAATGAAGGTTCCCGCAAATCAGGTATTGCTCGCGCGCGCTGAGCAACCGAATTTTGCACCCCCATGAAATTCGCACTCGTCGGCAACCCCAATTGTGGCAAGACCACGCTCTTCAACCGCCTGACCGGTTCGAAGGGCAAGGTGGGAAACATGCCCGGCGTAACCGTGGATTCGAGCCGGGCGAAAGTGCGCTATGAACCGGGGGTCGAACTCGTGGACTTGCCGGGAACGTACAGCCTCCACGCGAGCGCGCCCGACGAACGGGTGACCCAAGCAGTGCTCATGGACCCCGCCCACCCGGACCACCCGGATGCCGTGCTGTGCGTGGTGGAGGCGGCCCAGCTCAGGAGCAGTTTGTTCCTCGTGAGCCAAGTGCTCGACTGGCAACTGCCGGCCGTCGTGGTGGTCAACGAAACGGATGCCACGCCGTATGATCGCGCGGTCATCGCCGAAGGGCTGGGCGTGCCCGTCCTGCCCATCAATGCGGCCGCGGGGGATGCGGGCGCGTTTTGGGAGCAGGTACGGTCGGTGTCGCCGAAGCGAGTGGACCGCGGGTTTGCGGTGCCGCGGGATTTGGCGGGATGGGACGCCGCCACCGCTCAGCTGCAGCAAGCCTTGCCGGATTTGCACCCAAGCCAAATCCAACAAGTCCTGCGCCGCAGCGAATGCCCCGCCCACTGGAACGCTCCTCACCAAGCGGCCTGGAAAGCGGCCCGTGCCCTCCTCGACGCCACCCCCTCCGCCCTCCAACTCGACGAAGCCGGCCTCCGAATGGCGGCCCTCCGGCCCATCATCGACGCGGCCCTCGGCGGCGCCGATTCCGATTTCACCCCTGAAGCCGAACGAAAAGCCGCCCTCACCACGCGCGTGGACGCGGTGCTCACCCATCCGGTTTGGGGCAACATCGCACTCGCCCTGGTGTTTTTCGGCATCTTCCAAGCGGTCTACGCGTGGTCCGAAGTGCCGATGGACATGGTCGACCTGGCGTTCAGCGCGCTGATGGATGCGGCGAACGCGCACCTGCCGGACACGTGGTGGCGGAGCTTGCTGATCGACGGGTTGCTCGCCGGGGTGGCCGGCATCGTGGTCTTTGTACCCCAAATCATGATCCTCTTCGGCCTCACAGCAGCCCTCGAATCCACCGGCTACATGGCCCGCGTTGGCTTCCTCGGAGACCGCTTCCTCCAGCGGCTCGGACTCAACGGGCGCTCCATCGTCCCCCTCGTGGGGGGCATGGCCTGTGCCGTCCCCGCCGTCATGGCCGCTCGCTCCATCCCCGGCAACCGCGAACGCCTGCTCACCATCCTCATCACCCCGCTGATGACCTGCAGCGCGCGGCTTCCGGTCTATGCCTTCCTCATCGGATTTGTGGTGCCCGAGGCCACGGTGATGGGCGTGTTCAACCAGCAGGGGCTGTTTTTGTTTGGGCTGTACGTGGTGAGTGTGGTGGCCGCTTTGGCCATGGCTTTGTTGCTCCACCGAGCGTTGCCCAAACGCACAGAAGGGAGTTTTACGCTCGAGTGGCCTGTATACCGCTGGCCGCAGTGGTCGGCCGTGTTGAAGGAGATGGGGTCCAAAGGCTGGACCTTCGTGAGCAGCGCAGGCCAAGTCATCCTCGTGGTCTCCCTTGTCCTCTGGGGCCTCGCCCGCTTTGGGCCTCCCGATGCGATGGACCAAGCGGCGACGGCTCCGGAAGCCGAGCGGGAAGCGGCCTTGCTTCAGGCGTCCTACATTGGGCACCTCGGGGAATGGGTGGAGCCGGTTTTTCGGCCGCTGGGCTATGATGGCCAAATGGGCATCGCCATCCTGACGTCCTTCGCCGCCCGCGAAGTCTTCGTCGGCACCTTGAACACGCTCTACCCCGAAGCCGATGGCAGCACCGGCAACATCCGTTCCCTGCAAGCGCAGCTCGGTTCCTCGATTAACCCCGCCACTGGCCGCCCCGTGCTCAACACCGCGTCCGCCCTTTCGCTCATCGTGTTTTACATGTTCGCCATGCAATGCATGAGCACTGTGGCCATCGTTCAGCGTGAATTAAACAGCTGGGCGTGGGCCATCGGACAAGCCATCGGGTTCACGTTGATGGCCTATGGTTTGGCCTTGTTGGTCTACCAACTCGCCGCCTGAAGCACGGCCTCACTCCCCCACCTCAATCCAAAGCGCCTTCGCAGCTTCCCGCCGAAGAGCAATCTTGCGTCCACACGAGAAAATGGCCATCGGCCCCTGCGCGGGGGTCACATGCGCCACCTTCACCACCTCCCCCAAGCAACACCCCATCTCGATGAGGGCCTGGATGGCCTCCGGGCGGTCCACCTTTGCAATGGTGCCACGATCCAAGGGCCGCAATTCAGAAAGGCGCTTCAACATGGTAGCAAATCTACGTTCCACAAGCAGCATGCGCCATCGCATGAATGCGGTATTCCTCCTCACCTCATCATCACCTTACACCGAACGGTTTTTGCTTTCACTCCTGTGATACATGTGATTTGTGATGGTCACGAATCGCATGATAATGTATCATGATTCGTGCAGTAAGCCCGGTTTTAATCGCTAAGAGCAGTCTTTAGCCTTTGGTTATGAAGTGTTTGTCCTCTTTTCACTTCTGCAAATTTAGTCCTACGATGAATCACCTTTCGCCGCCTTCAACAACTTGGGCGCTGAACGCCCGTGTTGCACTCATCACCTGCCTGTCGTGGCTCTCTGTTTTTGCCCAAGCCCAAACCCAAGGTCAGATTTACAGCGCTTGCACCACCGCTGGAAGTCCCCTCGACCCCAACGGGGGTGGTTCCATTTCCACCACTACGGCTGGGTTTCCCCTGGTATTGAACGACGAATCCGACGACTTCGAAGGGGACGCCACAAAAAAGCCCCGCACATTGTGCAGGGCTGTTGTGGGCAATACTGGACTCGAACCAGTGACCTCTACCATGTCAAGGTAGCGCTCTAACCAGCTGAGCTAAATGCCCCCGTGCTGGTGCTTCTTCAGAAGCGACGGCAAAGTTAAGCATTAATCCGTCATAGCAGGCAGCTTGATCGAAAAAGATTCCCGGGTGAAGGGCCGTGAATTGTCGCGCATGCCATACATTTAAGTTTGCAGCTTATTCTATAGAAAAAACATTGACTTGAAACCCAACTTAAATAGCTGACTCACGGACTCCAAACCGCGGAGCTTGAAGGTAGTGATGGAAAAAAACAAAGCAGAAAAAGTCCGTTCTCAGTGGTTTCCGGGTGCGACCGATGGCCGTTCCGGTGATTACACCATGGCGCTCGACCGGGCAACGAGGAACCTGTCCACCCGCAGCTGCAACGTCTTGAAAACCGTTGTGGCCACTCCGGAGGGATTTGCCGAGCTCTTCGGGCCCGGTTCCGGATTGCGGCAACGGTTGTTGACCTTGCGCAATTTGGGCATGCGGAGTGTGATGGAATTGGAGGCTTGGTGGGAAGCGCTCGACCCCGGGACCCGGGAGGTGCTAATGGGAACGGCTTCGGATGAGCCCACGCCGGATGAGGGGGGTGAGGCGGCGGATTGGTTGGCGATGCGTTTGGCCTTGACCGTTCACACGCTCTCGGTGAGGAGCCAAAATGTGCTGAACAGCATGCTGCCCAATGCGGCAGCTTACCGCGAGCGGCTCGTGCTCACCCCCTCGTTGGAGCAAGAACTTTACGCGATGCGGAACCTCGGCCGCAAGTCCGTCGAGGAGATTTGTGACTGGGTGGCGCGAACCCGGCAGGAGCTGCTTCTCGCAGATGAACGCCTGCACACGGGAACAAACGGGAACGTCCAGCAATCCGCTTGGACCCGCCTGACTGCACCGGCCATGCGCGCCTTGCACGAGGTTTTGGGGCTGGCCCGGATGGCGTCCCTGCCGCCCCAAGTGCCCCACGTGGCCACGCCTGAGGCGGCCCGCGATGTGCACGTGAGCAATCTGCTCGATGCACTGCTCTTCCGGGCGCCGGCGGTGCAGGCGCCCCGCGCCTTGGAGGATCCCCATGTCCATGAATTGGTGACGTGGCTCGGCGAAGCGCCCGTTGAAGCGCTCACGCCGCTCCGCTTGCAAGGGATCTGGTCCCAGCTTGTTGAACGCATCCACCGGCTCGAAACGCCGCACATCGGCAGCCGGTTCGCCAACGAAAAGGCCCTGCGCGACCACTTGATTTGGGGCGACACCGTCCTCCGAGGGGTTCCGCTGGAGGCCTTGGGCGAGGCGTTTGGGATCAGCCGGGAGCGCGCGCGGCAGATCAAGGTGGCCTGCGATCAACGGTTGCAGCCCGCGATGGAGGAGGCCGTGCTGGATGACTTCATGATCGAAGAAACGGGCCAAATCTGGGCCTACACCGAAAACGCCTGGCAACCCCAGGGCCCCACCGATGCGCTCCTGTGGGCCGGCCTGGCGGTGCGCCAGCGGGCTCCCCACCGCGGACGGATTTGGATGGGGCGGCGGCAGCAAAAGCGGCTGATCCAGGAGTTGAACGCGGTGATCGAGCGGATGGGCGTCAAAGACGAGGCCGCCTTGCTGCAGGCCGCAGGGGCCTTTTTTGACGGTTGCGTGGCCCCGCGGCCCGTCTTGGAGTGCGTGGAAAAGCAGTTGGCACAGGGGTTGCGGCCGACGGCGTTGCTGCGGAAACGGGTTTTGGCCTTGCTCCACGCGGAGGGAAAGGCCCTGAGCATGGACCAAATCCAAGCCCGCCTCACCCCGGCGCCCAACCGCAACCGGCTGCACAGCCAAATCCTGCGACTCAGCAAAAGCGGTGCACTCGTCTCCATCGGCAAACGCGGGTATTACATGCGGCCCATCCCCGGCTTCAACGGCACCAGCTTCCAATACGACGACGCGGCGCAGATGTACCTCGCCGAGCAGCCGAAGCACTGCGCCTGCATCGAAGAGATCCTCGAGCACTACGTGTCCATCACAGGGATTGAGACCTCCTTGCACAGCTTCCACACTTCCCTGCAAATCCAGGCCGAAAAGCCCGACTCGCCCCTCGTGCTGCTGCCGTTTTACCACATCGGCTTGAAGCGCGAGACGGCGGATTTGCAACGCCGGGCCGCCCACGTGAACGCCCCGCTCATCACCGCGAACCTGAACCACCTGCGCACCCCGATTCCCGAGCCGGGCAGCGCAGCGGCGGAGCGCTTGATTGAGCGGTTTGCCCAGCGTTTTCAGCAAGATCCCGAGTTCATCGCGATGGCCATCACCCACCGGCACTGGTCGAATTAAGGTGCGCACGTGAAGTGTGGGCGCGCGTGGGTGGAGGGCGGTTGGCGGGCAGCGGGCGGGGCCGTAATTTCGA
>CBFHPD010000197.1:0-8060 GCA_965657495.1 uncultured Flavobacteriales bacterium | reverse complement strand
CGATGTGCTTGCGGTCCGTGTGCGGGTATTCGCGGCAGGCCTGCGGCCGGTGTTCGTAAACGGAACAGCGGTTGTCCGACAGGTCGAGGAAAGGGCACGGCGCCGAACGGAAGACCCAGTCGCCGTCATCGTCCATCCGCAGGTGCTGGTCGATGAGGTCGCCCGGCCGCACGCGCAGGTGCTTGGCCAGCCGGTCCAAATCCCGTTCGCGGATGATGGGGCTCGTGGTCCGGCAGCAGTTCCCACAGGTCAAGCAGTCGTTCCGTTCGAACGCGGCGTCGTGGGCGGCATGGAAGCGGTCGTCAAGGTCCTTCGGTGCCTTGCGCTTCCACTTGCGGAACTGGTCTTTGATGTCGCGCGCAGCAACCGCCGCGTCGCGCAAGGCACGTTCCTGATCGGGGGTCATCGCGGGTCTTGGAAGGCCGGGTTCTCGATGAACTCCGTGTCGGTCAAGGTGTGGAGGAAGGCGATGAGGTCGGCTTTCATTTGCGGGCTGAGCGTCAGGCCACCGGAGGTGTACTTCATGAAGGGGTCGATGGTGCTCGAAGGCACACCGCCCGTGTTGTAGTGTTCGATGACTTCCTCGAGGGTGTTGAATCGGCCGTCGTGCATGTAGGGGGCGGACAGCGCCACGTTCCGGAGCGTGGGCGTTTTGAACCGTCCGGAGTCGAGCGGCATGCCCGTGACGCCCGCCAGGCCCGCATCGGCCGCGAAGTTGGAGTCGAGGCCGTTGTTGCGGAAGAGGTGGTCCGTGAAGAGGGTCCCGGCTTCGGAGTGGCAGTGGAAGCAATCCCCGCCGAACTGGCCGCCGGGCGTGGTTTCCGGGTCGCCTCCTTCGCGGAGGAAGATTTGGTAGCCGTTGAATTCGCTGTCGGTCAGGGTGGTTTCGCCGCGCCGCCACCGGTCGTATTTGGAGTTGGCGGAAATGAGCGTGCGCACGAATTGGGCGAGGGCCTTTGCGGTCCGTTCCTGCGTGATTTCTTGGGAGCCAAACGCCGCGCCGTAAAGGCCCGGGTAGTCCGGGTCGGCTTCGATGCGGGCGAGGGCTTCGGGCCAGGGCAGGGCCATTTCGTCGGGGTGGGGAATCGGGATTTGGACTTGATCCTCGAGGGTGACCGACCGGCCGTCCCAGAAGAAGCTCGGCGACCAGCCCACGTTCACCAGCACCATCGAATTGCGCACTCCTTGGGCCCCGCCCACCCCCGTGCTCACCGCTGAAGGGTCCGAGAACGAGGAGCTCGGTAAGTGGCACGAACCGCAGGAAACCGTGCCGTCCGCGCTCAGGTTCGGATCCCAAAACAAGTACCGCCCGAGCTCAACGCCCTCCACCGTCATGGGGTTGTCCGCCGGAATGTCCATCGGCGGAAACAGCGCAGGGATGTCGAGTTCATACGGCGTGGACTCCGGGTAGCAATCGGCGCATTCCACCGGATCGCCGCACCGGCTGCATCCCACGGCGCACAGCACCCACAGCGCCACCCACGGCCTCACTGCACGAGCGACCACGAGGCAGCGATGTTGTCCATCAGCGCAAACGCGAGCGTGTCCCCCGGCCCGTTGTGGGTCACGGGGTAGGCGATGACGTCGATGGGTTCGGTGGCGTTCAATGCGGTGGCGGCGTCGAATTGCAGCCGCAGGGTTTGCAGGTTTTGTTGCCAAATCCAAACATCCTGCTCAAACTCAAGCGTCACCTCCCGGTAGCTCTCATTGGTCCCGCAGTGGTACGCAACGGGTTCGCTCAACACCTCGCTGCCCACTTGCGAGGCCCGCCCTTCGTATTTGAAAAAAATGTAGCCCGTCAGCCACGTCCAAAACATGCCTGCGGAGCCTTCCACGCTCAAGGGGTGGTCGTTCGAAAAGTCCGCGGGGTTGACGTTGCCGTTGATGTCGGGAGGGAGGCCGAGGCCAAACCGGATCGCGTCATACGTGCCGACCGGGAACGGCTCCACAATGCGCGGGGATTCCACCTTGAAGTCGAGCATGTGCACTTCGTCCGCCCGCTCGTTGCCGATCCATTCGCCCGCGGTGTTTCGCAGTTCCACGCGGCTGATGTAAGCCTGCAGGTTGTGGAGCTGGATTTGGTGCCCGGCGTAATCGGTGGCCACATCGCCGAGGGCGAGGGGGGCGCCATCCCACGTCGCTTCCACGTCCAACCGCAAGGTGCCCGGCACGTCCGACCGGTCGCTGAAGTACGGATACGAGCAACCCGCAAAAACCACGGCGACCGCCCACGCAGCACCGATCCATTTTTTGTTCGTTATTTTCATTGCGGGTTGAATTTTGTGCGGGAACAGGGAAAGGTTACTGGAGTAAGACCCCTAAATTGGCGAAATGTTGCGTCCCGATGCAAGACTTGTGTCACGGACGGCAGCACTTTAACCGTTTTTTGATGAAGGAGCAGGGTTCGTTTTTGATCATCGGAGCGTCGGCCGGGTCGGGCAAGACCTTCCGGCTGGTCATGGAGTACTTGTTGTGTTGCTTGCGGGCGACTGAACCCGATTACTTCAAGCAGATTTTGGCCATCACGTTCACGCGGAATGCGGCGATGGAGATGCGCGATCGGATCCTTTCGGGCATCGATGAAGTGGTGGAAGGCGAGGGCGATTTGTTTCGCCAAATCCAGGAATCCTCCGGCCTTGACCCCCAACTTTTGCAGCAGCGGGCGGTCCAAATCCGGCGGAAAATGCTCCACCAATACGAGGACTTTTCGGTGATGACCATCGACAGCTTCGTGAGCCGGCTCGTGCGGAGTTTCGCCCGGGAACTCGCGCTCGAAGAGGATTTCCGCGTGGAACTGTCCCTCGACGACCTCGTGGAGGGCGCCGTTTCCCGCCTGCTCGACAAGGTGGGGCATCCGGACCACCGGGACATCACCGAGATGCTCGAGGCGTTCACGCGCCGGTTGTTGCAGGAGGAGAAGGACATCCGGTTGCGGAAGCAGCTGACGGATTTTGGGAAGTTGCTGGGCGATGAGCGGGCGCTGGCGGATTTGGCCCAACTCGACCGCCGCGACCCTGCGGGCAACCGGGTGTTCACGCCCCAACTGTTCATCGGGCTGCACAAAATGTTCCGGCAAGAACGCAAGAAGCGCGAGGCCGAAATGCGGAAGCGGGCGCGCACGGCGCTCGAGGCCATCGCCGCCGCGGGGCTGACGGCAGGGGACTTCCACCACAAGGACCTGCCGAAGTGGCTCGAGCGGGCGACCGGCCCGAAGTTTGACTTCTACAAGCCGTTTTCCCCGCGTTTGACGGGCCAAATCGAAGCGCAAACCTTCATTGGCAAAAACGCCCCCGCCACCACCGTTGCCACCATCGACGGCATCCTCCCCGACCTGCTCGCCGCCACCGACTATTACCAGGAGCACTACCTCGGCCCCAAGTCGGCCATCCACCGCACCCACGAGCGGCTTGAGGACAAGGTGTTCTACATCGGCGCCCTCGTCGAGTTGCGCGCCGAGTTCCAGGCTTACGAGGCGGAGGAGAACGTCCGCCTCCTCCAATCCCTCAACGTCCACATCGCCGAAATCGTCCAAAACAACCCCACGCCGTTCATTTACGAACGGCTCGGCGTCCGCTACAAGCACCTCTTCATCGACGAGTTCCAAGACACGTCCATCACGCAGTGGCACAACCTTGTGCCCCTCGTGGCCGACCTCCTGGCCGAGGGCAACCGCTGCCTCGTGGTGGGCGATGCGAAGCAGGCCATTTACCGGTGGCGCAACGGCGATTACGAACAGCTCAACAGCTTGCCCCAGCTCATCGGCGACCAGCTTTCGCCCACGTTGCGGGAGCACGAGGCCAAGCTCATCAGCGAAGCGAATCCGCAGCCGCTGGCCACGAACCATCGATCGGCCCAGCACATCGTGGCGTGGAACAACACCTTGTACCGGGAGATCAAGTCGGATTTGCGCCCGGATTTGGCGGCGGTCTACGCCGGTGGGGAGCAGTTCGCGTTCACGGAGCAGCCGGGCAAGGTCACGCTCACGTCGGCCATCTTGGAAAAGGCGTCGGAGTTCGAGGAGGTGAGTGTGGCGTGGGTGCTCGAACGTTTGGTCCACCAAATCGGAGGTCAAATCGAAACCCACGAAGCCGAAGACGGCACCGTCCGCTACACCCACCACCCCGACGGCGGCCTGCCCCGGCTGCGGCCCCCGAGCGACTGCGCCATCCTCGTGCGCACGAACAAGCAAGGCGCCGCCCTCGCCAAGGCATTGCTTGCGGCCAACATCAAGACGTTCACCGACGACAGCCTGCAGCTCGGCCGCCACCCGGTGCCCCTCGGGGTCATCGCCCTGCTGCGGTCCATCCTCGAGCCCGACCACTTCGGCCACGGCATCGCCTTTGTGCAATGCTACTGCGCCCTGACCGGGGCGAATGAGGCAGAACTCCTCGAACAGCACCGCATCCGCGAAACCTACACCCGGTCGTCGGGGGAGGAGGGAGCGCGGGAACGCCTTGACCTTCCCCGCTTGCTGGCAACCGTCTGCTCGGAATTGCAACTCGAGCAGTGGACGTCGGAGCCGCTGGTGGGGCTCATCGGCCACATCGTGGGGGCGCTCGGTTGGGACGTGGGGCACCAGGCCTACGTCGAGGGGTTGCTCGAACAAGCGCAGCAGGCAAAAACCGCCCAAGAGTCCGGGATTCCGGGCTTCCTCGACGCGTGGGACCGGCGGGGGCACAAGGAGAGCATCCGTTCGGCGGAGCAGCCGGAGGCCGTGCGGATCAAGACGATCCACAAGGCGAAGGGGCAGGCCTTCCCGGTGGTGCTGATGCCGGTGGCACCGGCCTCGCGGAAGGGCGGGTCGAGCCACTTGCCCGTCGCTTTGGACGAGGAGGTCTTCGGGCTGCCGGTGGCGCTGTTGACGGCGAACGACCTGAAGGGAACCGTGCGGGAGGATGTGCGGCTGAACGAGATGCACAAGGATTTGCTGGATGAGATGAACGTGTTGTACGTGGGGATGACGCGGCCGAAGGTGCAGCTCGACATGCTGGTGTGCATCAAGCCGCTGGCCAAGCCGCGGGAGGTGCCGGAGGGGGAGCCGAAGACGTACACCGAGGTGTTGGTGGATGCGGTGGAACGGGCCTTTGGGTGGCCGCTTTTGGAAGGGGGGACGTGGACGTACGAGCCGGCTGCAGGGGCCGTCGAGTTGCATGCGGACTACGCGCCGCGGGCGCCGCGGAAGGGTGCGGATCGGCCGGAACCGGTGGTGAGGCGGTTGGACCGCTTGGTGTTGGGGGTGCCGGTGAAGCCGCTGGTCGTGGAGCCGCCGCGCGAATGGTGGACGGGCGGCGGATTGAGCGCTCGGCAGCGCGGGGATGCCCTGCACAGCTTGTTGGGCCAAATCCGCTCCACAGCCGACCTGCCCGCCATCCGCAACCAACTCCAGCGCTCCCTCGCGTGGTCGGCCGAAGACCGGGCCTGGCTCGAGGGCACCCTCGATCGCATGCTGGCCAATGCCGGCATCGCCCCGCTGTTCGTCCCCGGCCTCGAAGTCGAGCTCGAGCGCAGCTTTTGGCTCCCTGACGGCCACCTCGGTCGGCCCGACCGCCTGGTCCTCACCCCTGAAGGCTGGGTCGTCCTCGACTTCAAGACCGGCAAGCCCTCCCCGAAGCACCACGACCAGGTCCGCGCCTACATGGAAGCCGTCGGCCCCCCCGCGCGCGGCCTGCTCTACTACACCCCCACCGACCAAATCGTGGAAGTCACCTCCTGAACCCGATTCGGCGCGGAAGTGTTAATTTGGCGCAGCAACCACGAGCCATGACCGCCAAGCCCCTCCTCGCCCTCCTCGCCGCCGCCACCCCGTTGATGGCGGCTGCCCAGAAAGGCCACCCCGCCCCGGCGCCCGCCTCCCAGCCGGAAACCCGCGCCGCCGCCTGCGCGCCCGCCACCGCCCTGCGCGACCTCGAATGGAACAACGTGCGGGCGCTCATCGAAAACGGGGGCTCCCTCTGGTACGACCGGGCCATCGACAAAGGGGCGTTCATGGTCCCGAAGGAGGACGGCGTCAGCGTGGTCTACGGCGGGGCCTTGTGGCTCGGGGGCATCAGCCCGGACCAGCAGCTCAAGCTCGCGGCCGTGCGCTACCGCACCACCGGCAACGACTTTTGGCCCGGCCCCTTGTCCAACGATGGCGCTGCGGAAGTCGACCCCGCGACGTGCCAGGAGTACGACCGGTTCGTCATCCTGCAACGGGCGGACGTGATGCGCCACCGGCAATACTTCGACTGCGTGGGGGATCCGGAATGCGATTTGGCCGAGGAATTCCCCACCGGCTACAGCATCCCCGGTTACTTCTTTGAATACCCGGCGCACGGCAACGTGTCCCTCAACCAAGACTACTACCTCTCGCCCTTCTACGACTACAACGGCGACGGCTATTACGACCCCAATGCAGGCGACTACCCGTGGTACGATTTCCTGCAAGAGATCGATTGCGGCGAACGGCGGCGCGAAGACCCGGTTCCGCTCTACGGGGACCAAACCTACTACTGGATTTTCAACGACAAAGGCAACGTCCACTCCGAGTCGCAAGGCGAGCCCATCGGGATGGAGGTGCGCGCCCAGGCCTTTGCCTTTTCCACCAACGATGAGGTGAACAACATGCAGTTCTACAACTACGTGTTGATCAACCAGGGGACCCAAACCCTGACCCAGACCTACTTCGCCCAGTGGGTCGATTGCGACCTCGGCGGGCACGTCGACGACTACGTCGGGGTGGACGTGCGCCGCGGCCTCGGCTACGCGTACAACGGCGACGCCTTCGACGAGCCGACGTCGTATTCGCTCGGCTACGGCGAAAACCCACCGGCCATGGGCGTGGACTTCTTCGAAGGCCCCTACCAAGATGCCGACTCGGTGGACAACCCGCTGACCGACGTGTTCGCCGATGCCGTCGATTCGCTCGGCATTCCCTACCAAGGCATCGGCATCGGTTACGGCGATGGCATCGTGGACAACGAACGCTACGGCATGCGGAAGTTCCTCTACTACAATTGGAACTTCGGCATCAACGGCCAGCCCACCCTTGCGGCCCAGTACTACAACTACATGCGCGGCTTCTGGAAAAACGGGCAGCGCATGGCCTACGGCGGCGACGGCCTGACCCCGGCCACGGGCGCCAACCTCGACATCCCCGCCGACTACATGTTTCCCGGCGACACCGACCCGTACGCTTGGGGCACCCAAGGCATCGCCGTCGAACCGTGGACGGAGGTCAGCTCCGGCAATCCGCCCGGCGACCGCCTCTTCCTCCAAAGCGCAGGGCCGTTCACCCTCGAACCCGGCGATTACAACAACATCACGGTGGGCATGGTGTGGGCCCGCGCCACGAGCGGTGAGCCGTTTGAGAGCGTGGAGTTGCTCCGGCTCGCCGACGACAAGGCCCAGGCCCTGTTTGACAACTGCTTCGAAATCGTCAGCGGCCCGGACGCCCCCGACGTCGTCATCCAAGAGATGGAGAACGAGCTCATCCTCTATGTCACGAATGACAACCCGCTCTCGAACAACTACCAAGAGACGTACACGGCCATGGACCCGTCCATCCCAACGGAGTTGGAGGACGGTACGGTGTTGACGGATGCGGAGCGCAGTTATGCGTTTGAAGGGTATTTGGTCTACCAACTGAAGGATGCGAGCGTGAGCGCCACCGAGCTGAACGATGTGGATCAAGCCCGCCTGATTGCACAATGCGATGTCCAAAACGGAGTCGATCTCATGATCAATTACGTCTTCGACCAAGCACTCGCCGAACCCGTACCCACCCTCATGGCCGAGGGCACCAACGCCGGCCTCCGCCACAGCTTCCACGTGACCACCGACGCCTTCGCCCAAGGCGACAACGCGCTGGTGAACCACAAGACCTACTACTTCATGGTGCTCGCCTACGGGCACAACGAGTACCAGCCCTACGACCCGCTCACCGGAACCGGTCAGGACGAGGTGTTCAAGGCCTCGCGGAAAGCCGCTGTCGGCTCCTTGCGCGCTTATGCAGGCGTTCCCCACGACCCGTCGCCTGAAGCGGGCGGCACGACGCAGTACGCCGAGTATGGCAGCGGGGT
>CBFHPD010000196.1:0-7054 GCA_965657495.1 uncultured Flavobacteriales bacterium | reverse complement strand
CTCGATGGGCAGGAGCGCGAAGTCTTCGTTGAGGAGCGCCGAACCGACCCACGTGCACGAGCGGAAGACCCGGCGGATGTTGGTGGTGTTGCCTTCTTCTTCGAGGGCGGTGTAGAGGTACTGCCCGTTGTCGTACGCCGGCATCCGGTCCTCGTTGCCCTCCTCGAATTGGGAGTTCTTGAAGACGTAGACCCAGTGTTGGCCACCGGCGTATTGCCGGCTCGAAGACGGGTTCCAAATCATGTCGTCGCCGTTGTCGGCCGAGTACCACGAGTCTTCCCCGAAGGCCATGTTGAGGCGCTCACCGGTGTTCAGGTCGATGGCGTAACCCGGGAACCACCCCATGCCGATGGGTTGCCCACCGGGGTTGCCCTCGGAGGCGTTGTAGCCGGCGTCACCGGGCTGGCGGCCGTTCTTGTCCACCGAGTAGTGGCGGCGGAGGCGCAGCTTCTGCGGGTCTTCGTTGTCGTCGTCACCGGTTTGCTTGGCGGCGAGCAGTTCGTTCGCCTGCATCTCGAGGACGGGGCAGCGCGTCCACTTGCTCTTGTCGCTGGTGATGACCACGTCGACGTTGTTGAGGCCGTCGAGTTGGTTGAACGGCGAGATGTAGCCGTCGAAGCCGTCGATGGTCGGTGCGACTGCGGGCAAGGCCACGGTCTCACCGGTGGCGAGCGTCACCGACGGGTCGGTGTACGACACCAAGCGGTAAGGCGCCCATGTGCCGCCGATGATGGACTCAAACTGCTCGTCCTCGTCGATGGGGTTGCCGGGGTCGTAGTCGTTGAACACCACTTCCTCCTCGACGTCGCCGTCGCCTTCTTGGTTTCCTGAACGGATCCAGTTGAATTCGTTGAAGCCTTCGCCATCGGGCAATCCTTGCAACCACGGACGGGTCGGGTCATCGAACACGATGCTGCTCGCGAGCGGCTCGGTGAAGCTGCCGTCGTAGGCGTACTGCTGCACCGTCACCGAGATGCCCCAATCGAGGAGGAGCTCCTCGTTGAGCACCGCGATGCTCTTCGTGGACGCGTGCACGGCATTGTTGTCGTTCGTCGGGTCACCGTCCTCGAGCATCGTCAGGTTCGTGAGCGTCCAGTAGGCGTCCACGGCGTCCTCGAGGTCGGCATCGTCGCCGGCCATCCGGAACTCGAAGTCCGCAGCCGTCACGCGCAGCGGGTCCACCACCCGCACGTCGATCGGACCGGCACCGGGCGCATAGGTCAACTCCTCGGCGCGGTTGTTCTCCAGGATGTACGCCTCCGATGCAGCGGACAGGTCCATCACGTTGCGGCCGTTGCCCTTGCCCTCGAGGCGCGTGATCGCCACCCCGCTGCCATACTCGGCGTACTGCGTCGTGCCGCCCGCTTCAGGCGACGGGTCGTGGGGAACGCCTGCATAAGCGCGCAAGGAGCCGACAGCGGCTTTCCGCGAGGCCTTGAACTGCACGTCTTGGCCAGAACCCTGCGAAGGATCGTATTCCTCGTAGTTGTTGTAGCCGTAGGCGAGCACCATGAAGTAGTAGGTCTTGTGGTTGACCAATGCGTTGTTGCCTTGGGCGAACGCGTCGGTGGTCACGTGGAAGCTGTGGCGGATGCCTTCGTTCTCACCGTTGGCCATCATCATCGGCACAGGCAACTGCATGATGGGGTCCTGCACGTAGTTGACCACCATGTCCACGTCGTTTTGCACATCGCATTGCGCAATCAAGCGGGCCTTGTCGACATCGCTGAGGTCGGCGGCTGATACTTCTGAGTTGGCCAATTGGTAGACCAAATAGCCCTCGAAGGTGTAGGAACGGGTCAACGAATCGTAGGCGTTGCCGTCCACGTCCACCTTCGGAATGCCGGGATCGAGTTGGAGGTACTCCTCGTTGTAATTGTTTGACAGCGGGTTGTTGTTCGTCAAGTACAGGATGAGTTCGTTCTCCATCTCCTGGATGGTCAAGTCCGGTGCGTCCGGTCCGCTGACGATTTCGAAGCAGTTGTCGAACAGGGCTTGCGCCTTGTCGTCCGCAATGCGCAGGACGTCAACCGAAGCTTCGGGGTTGCCGGAAGTGGCACGGGCCCAAACGACCCCCACGGTGATGTTGTTGTAGTCGCCTGGTTCGAGGGTAAATGGACCGGCTGCTTGGATGAAGCGGCGGTCGTTTGGCGGGTTGCCTGAGGTGACCTCAGACCACGGCTCCACGGTAGCGCCTCCGGTGCCCCATTGGAAGGGGTCGGTGTCGCCTGGGAACATGTAGTCGGCCTCGATTTCGAGGTTCGCTCCAGTCGCAGCGCTGACGCCGTCGCCGCCGTACGCCATCTTCTGACCGTTTTTCCAGATCCCGTTCATGTAGTTGTAGTAGTGAAGCGGCGTTTGCGGCTCACCGTTGATCGGGTTCAGGTTGTTGTTGTAGTAGACGTACCGGCGCATCCCGAAACGTTCGTTGTCGGCAACCCCGTCGCCGTAACCGATGCCGATGCCTTCGTAGGGAATGCCGAGGGAGTCGAGCGCGTTGGCGAAGTCCGTTGTGAGGGGGTTGTCGATGCTGTCTACGTCCTGGTAAGGGCCTTCGAAGAAGTCGACTCCGACGGCAGGTGGGTTTTGGCCATAACCGGGGCTGGAGGCAGAGCTCTCATCGTCCGCGTCCCCGTTGTAGGCGTAGCCCAAACCACGCTGGACATCACAGCCTACGTAGTCGTCAATGGCCGTTCCCACGTCCGCGTCCACCCACACACCGAAGTACGTTTCGGTCAAGGTCTGCGTGCCTTGGTTGATCAACACGTAGTTGTAGAACGTCATGTTGTTCACCTCGTCGTTGGTCGAGAAGGCGAAGGCCTGCGCGCGGATTTCCATGCCGATGGGCTCTCCTTGCGACTCCGAGTGGACGTTGCCTTTGTCGTTGAAAATCCAGTAGAAGTTGCGGTCACCGTACAAAGGAACGATGTCTTCGCGGCGGCGCTCTTTGCAGTCGATTTCTTGCAAGAAATCGTACCAAGGGTAGTCACCTGCGGAAGGGTCGTAGAAACCGTTTCCGTCGTAGTCCTGGAAAGGGGAGAGGTAGTAATCCTGGTTCAGGGCCGTGTTGCCGTGTGCCGGGTAGTCGAAGAAGTACGACGGAATGCTGTAGCCGTTGGGGAATTCAGATTCCAAATCGCACTCCGGGTCGTTGACACAGTCGAAGTATTGTCGGTGGCGTTCAGCATCCGCCCGGGTGGAGATGAAGAACTGGTCGTAGGCGGCGCAAGTGGTCGCGTCGACTTCGGCGGAGCCGTCGTTCGAAAGGGGACCGGTCCAAAAGTCGTTGCCTTGGCGGAAACGCAGGGCCGCGAGCTTCAGCTGTTGGTCCGGGCTGATGCCGCCCATCCACAATGCACCGGCATAGAGGGAGCTCACGCCGCCGTCCTTCGGGACTTCATAGGCCGCGCGGCTCGTAGCCCGGTCTTGCCACATCGAGCCGCCCGTTTCGATCAATGCACGGACGTTGTTCCATTCGAGGTCACGGAGGGCCGTCGCAGGAGCACATGCAGCAGCGCGCAAGGCGGGCTGCTCGGCCCCGTTGTTCGTGTCCGTTCCGTTGACATTGGAGCCCACGTATTTGTAGGCCAAAGCTTGCGTGCTAAACAGCGCAGCGGTAAGGATGAGAGTGAAGCGCATGGTCAAGATCAGAAGTCGAATTTGACACCGAGGCGAATGGTGCGGGGAAGCCCGAGGTTGAACGGATTATCGACGTACATCGAGTAGTAGTTCCGGAACGATTCCGGGTTGTTCTGGCTGTTGATGAGCGGTTGGTACTGGGCGGCTGCCAAGTACCCATCGTCATCGGAAATGCCGGTGAAGCGGTACACCGAGTTGATGTTCCGCGTATTGAGCAAGTTGCTCACCCACAAGTAAATGTTGAGGTTCGCGTACTTCGGCTCGCCGCCCTCCTCGTTGGAAAGCGTCAAGGTGAAGTTTTTGTCAATGTTCATGTCGAGGTTGAACTGCCAAGGCAAGCGGCTGCCGTTGATGGAGCCTTCCGTCGAGGGGCTGATTTCGCCGGTGATCGGCGTGGCAATCGTGGAAGCCGTGTACGGGGTGCCTGAACCGAGGTTCGCGATGAAGTTGACGCCCGTGTTGGCGAAGATGGCATGCTCCTTCTTCGAGCCGTCCTCGTTCTTACCAAACATGAGCACCGGCCCGTTGTAGGCATCGCCTTCTCCGTAGCGGTAGTCGACGTTCGCTACAATGCGGTGGCGCTGGTCGTAGTTGAACGGGTTGATGGTCCGCAGGTTTGGCAAACCGGCGTTGATCAAGGCCAATGCCGTTGTCGTCGTAGAACCCGTACCGTCTGCAAACTGCAGCGTGTAGGATGCGTTCAAACGGATGTTGCCGGTCCGGCGCAAGTCGTAAGCCACGGTCAAGCCCTTGACCGTTCCGAAGTCGAGGTTGCCAAACGCTCGGTAAGGACGGGGGAAGGCGCCGGTGAAGTTCCGGACCTGGATCATGTCACGCATCTCCTTGTAGAAGGCGGCGATCTTCAGCGAAGACGTCTTCGAGAGCACTTGCTGGAAGCCCACCTCGTAATCGATGGTCTTTTCCGGACGCAAGTCAGGGTTCGAAATGAGTTCGTTCCGGCTTTGGATGAAGAGGTAGTCGATGGGCGAGAAGCGGTTGTTCGAGGTCGGTCGCTGCGTCAAGATGTCGTAGTGCGCGAAGAACACGGCCTCGTCCGAGATGTTGAACGAGAAGGCAATCCGCGGCATGAAGTTGATTTGCGGCGTGTAGTCGCGGAACGACTTCGACGTCAGCGGTGCGTCGGGCGCATTCACCAACCAAGGCGCGGGGTACGACTCGTTCACCGCCAAGATGTCCGGGTCGTTGATTTCCGTGCCGGCAGCGTTGAACCAGGTGTCACCGTCGCGGTAACCGACCACGGTGGTGGGGTTCTTCAACGCGTCCACATAAACCACGTAGTCGTCACCGATGTTCGTAGGCACCTCGATGGTCGGGTCGAGCGAAGGAAGCAGCTCGGAACGCACATCGCCCACCGTGTAGCGCTCGCCGATCACGTAAGGATCCTTCAAAACGCTTTGGTTCGCATCGAAGCGGTCCACCCGCAGACCGACGTTGAAGATGATGTCGTCGTAGGTGAACTTGTCCATGATGTAGCCCGCCACGTAGATGGGCTCGTACGCTTGGATGGGGCGCGTGTTGTATCCGTCTTCGTTGGTTTCGGTGAAGAAATCTTCGATGGTCGGACGGCCCTTGAGGCGGTTGCCGTAAGGGTCGTAACCCGAGTAGTTCACGTAGTTATTGCCCTGGTTGAGCAAGTCATCGGCGCCGAACAAGTCAAGCGTCATGAAGTCGGGGTCAAGGGCGTCGATGGTGATGAAGTCATTGCCATCGGGGTCGAGGCCGAGGGCGAGCCGCAGGTTGCGGTCGAATTCGAATTGGTTGTCACCGATCAAGCGGTCGTAGGTGACGTAGTAGTCCGTACCGACGTTGGTGACGGTCGAATCGGAGGTGTTGATCTCCTTGATGTGGGAGTTGGTGGTCAAACGCGCCAACGTCCACAAGCCGACTGGCGACGCCGAGAAGAACGCGTCGCTGCGCTGCTCGTATTCGAAACCGAGCTGGATGGCGTGGTCGCCGAGGTCACCGGAGCCCGAAGCCGAGATGCGGAACTGCGAGTTGTTCGAAATGCTGTACTGGTTGCCTTGGGCGCCGTAGTAGCTCCAGAGGCCGTAGGTAGCAGCGGGGCTCTGGCCATTGAGGAGTGCGTTTCCGTTTTGGACTTCCAACAGGCTTTCGTAAGGACCATCCACGAGCGGATTGTACGGCTCATAGTCGAAGAGCGAGAAGTACTGCTGGTTGATGGCCGCGAGCTCCGGATTGTGGATGGACGGTGCGAAAGTGACCAGCGTATCCTCCCAACCGTTGTGCACGAAGCGCTGGTTGAAGGGGTCGTACTCGTAGGATTCTTGGTTGAACACGTTGAACGTTCCGACGTGGCCGTAGCGCATGAAGTTGTCCCCGTGCGAGGCATCCTGCACGCGTTGGTAGGTCTGCGTGTAGTCGGCCATGACTTGGTAGTACACGTTCTTCAGCGTGGAACCGGACCCCTCCTCGCTGTCTTCGTTGTTGAAGCGCTGGGCAAACTTCACGTAGCCGCGCCAGTCGAAGCTGAGCACGTCGAGGTTGTTTTCCCAGTTCGCGAGCATGTTGCTGTACGAGAAGCTGTTGTTGCGGTTGTAAGCGCCGGTGGCGCCGAACGTGAGGGACGTGGTTTCGTTCGTGTTCACGTCAATTTTCGCCACCAGGTTAGCGCTTTGGCTGGCCACGTTCATCCGGGTGGGAACCTGCGTAAAGGCCGTGTCGGTGAGGAAGTCCGCGTTGAAGAGGGCGCCGTTGATGTCGCCGGAGGACGAGATGTTTTGGCGCAGCGGGTTGTTCAAAACGTATTCACGCGCGGCGTCCGTCATGCGGTAGGTGCCGTCGAAGGCGGGGCGGGGATCCTTTTGGTAGGTGTAGTTGCCCGACAAGAACAAACCGACCAGCGGCCGCACATTGTTGCCTTCGTCGTCCTTTTCGAAGAGGAGCGGGCCCGAAATGCTGCCCTCCACCAAGTTGTATCCAAACCGGTCGAGGCCGTAAGCCGTCTCACCCACAGGCACGCCCGACGTGATGACTTCCGCGCCACCGAACCACTGGGAAGAGGAGTTCCGGAGGGACATGTTCACCACACCCCCCGTCACGTCACCGATGTTCGCGGGGATTCCGCCGGTGATGACCTGAACTTGTTCAATGGCCGACTTCGGCAGGGCGCTTGAACCGCGCACCTTGATGCCGTCGATGTACACCCAGGTCGAAGAGGTCCGCGCACCCCGAATGGAGATGCCTCCGCCCGTTCCAGCGGTACCGACACCGGCCACCGTCGATGCGATGGTTCCGACGTCCCGGCCGGGCATCTTGTCGATGTCTTCGCGGGCCACGGTGCCACCGGACGTACCGCCTTCCTTGTCGATGAGCGGTTCTTTGTATTCGATGACTTCAGCTTCGTCGATCATCACCCCCGGCGAGAGGGTCACGT
>CBFHPD010000195.1:0-37146 GCA_965657495.1 uncultured Flavobacteriales bacterium | reverse complement strand
GGACGCATTCGAGCTGGACCCCGTTGCGGATGTCGATGTTGGTAGGACAAACCTGTATGCACAGCCCACAATCCACGCAATCTCCTTGCGCCGCCAACTCCTCCTCCGTAGCCCCGCGCTTCCGGTGTCCCCGCGGCTCCCCGCGCACGTAGTCGTAGGTGACGTTCACCGTGTCCCTGTCCACCAACACGCCTTGCAACCGTCCGTAAGGACAAATCGTTGTGCACACCTGTTCGCGCAAGCGCGCAAAGACGAAGTAGAATACGAGCGAAAAGCCCATCAGCGCCAACAGCCCACCGATGTGTTCTGAAGGCGGGTCCGTTTGGATGCGAATCAGCTCCTCCTTGCCGATGATGTAGGCCAGGAAGGTGTTCGCGATGGCGAAACTGATGCCGTAATAGGTCACCCACTTCAGCGCTTTCTTCCCCACCTTCTCCGCCGTCCACGGTCCCTTATCAAGCCGGATCCGCGCGTTGCGGTCGCCCTCGATGAGGCGTTCGATGGGGCGGAAAATGAACTCGAGGAACACGGTTTGGGGACACACCCAGCCGCAGAACAGGCGCCCGAACACCACCGTGAACACGATGACGAGCACCACCGCGGTGACCATGGCCAGCGCGAAAAGGAAGCTGTCTTGCGGCCAAAACACCTGGCCGAGGATGACGAACTTCCGGTGGATGACGTCGAGCTGCAACAGGGGCTCGCCGCCGATGCTGAGCCACGGGCCCGCGAACAGGAAGGCGATGAGCAGGTAACTCAGCACCTGACGGCGCTTCATGAATGCCCCGCGAATGAACTTGGGGTACACCCAAACGCGCCCGCCATCCGCGTCTACCGTAGCGATCCGGTCGCGGTAATTGACGGGGTCTTCTCCTCTAGCAGCCATGGCCCGTCAAAGTGAAGCGGTGGCGTCGTCAGCGGCCCCCGCGGGCTGCGCGGGTTCTTCGAATTCGCCCTGGGCATCCTTCGGAGCGGCTGGGGTGGTGCCGTTCAAACTCAGGATGTAGGTGGCCACGTTTTGGATTTCGGTGGGGGTCAGGTCGGCCTTCCAGGACTTCATGCCCTTGGCCGGAATGCCGTACTTGATGGTGGTGAAGAGGTCGCTGATTTGGCCGCCGTGCAACCAGTAATCGTCGGTCAGGTTGGGGCCGACGCCCCCTCCGCCATCGGCTGCGTGGCAAGCCTTGCAGTGCTTGCCAAACAGGCCAGCCCCGCTGCTGAGGCGGCTGCCTTCGAGCACGTACTCAACCGTGCGCTCGTCCACGTTCAGGGCGAGGCTCGCCAGGTAGGCCTCGGTGGCCGCTTGGGCTTCCGCCATCTCGATTTCGTAGGCCTCGTCCATGAGCGGCGAGTATCCGAAGATGTGGAAGTTGAACAGGTAGATCACGCCGGCGACGATGGAGACGTAAAAGCCGTAGAGCCACCAGGGCGGGAGCCGGTTGTCGAGCTCTTGGATGCCGTCGTAGGCGTGGTCGAGCAGGATGTCCCGCTCCTTTTCGATGGACTCATGCGCATTGAGGGATTGCCAAATCCGGGTCCAGACCGAGGGGGCTTTCGCGCGCGCAGCTTCCGTCGCTGCGGCTGCCTTTGCAGGGGCGGGAGCGGGTTTGGGCTTCAACTCCTTCGAGACCAAACGGATGTTCCGCATGATGAGCAACAGGAACCCCATCAGGAACATATTCGCCGTTACGAGTCCCCAGAAAGCCGAATCCGTCAGTGCGAACAAAGCGCCGACCACGGCCGCTTGCTCCGCCTGCATCCGGGCCTTCATTTGGGCCAAATGCTCGATCAGGTTCTTCAAAATGCTCATCGCGCCCACGATCATCGCCGTCAGCAGCAAGGCCGTCGAGCCCAGCATGACCAACCAAACGTCATCGGACAAGCCGAAGTGCGTGCCAAATGGCGCCTGGATGACTTCCACGGCCGCACCTTGCGCCACCCCGAGCGAGGTCGTGGCAAGCAGCAGGATGAGCAGGGCGGACTTGGGGGCCTTGCTGTCGTTCAGTGGCTGCGAGGCCACTTCGTCGATGTAGCCCTTGCGCATCCGCATCACGTAGACGAACAGCAGCACAAAGAACACGAAGAAGATGAGCAGGGAAATCAGGGGCCAGGTGGCGATGCCGTCCATGCTGGCCATGTGGTGTTTGATGAAGCGCATCATGGGGTCACAGTGTTTTCAGCAACGGGGGTAGAGATGTCCTTCCCGAGGCGTTGCAGGTAAGCAATGAGTGCGATGATTTCTTTCTCGGGCGCGCATTCGATTTCGGCGTCGAGCAGGTTCGCGCTGATGGCCGCGGCCTGCGCTTCGAGGTCAGCCTGCGCGGGGCCATCGGCGTAGCCTTCGGGGTACGGAACGCCCATGGTTTGCATCGCTTCGATTTTTGCGGCGATGTTCGAGGCGTCGAGTTCGTCGGTCAGCAGCCACGGGTAGCGCGGCATGATCGAACCGGGCGACATGCTCCGTGGGTCGTACATGTGGTGGTAGTGCCACGAGTCGGGCATCCGGCCGCCCTCGCGGTGCAAGTCAGGACCGGTCCGCTTCGAACCCCACAGGAACGGGTGGTCGTAGACGAATTCGCCGGCCTTCGAGTACTCACCGTACCGCTCGGTTTCGTGGCGGAACGGCCGCACCATTTGGCTGTGGCAGTTGTTGCAGCCCTCGCGGATGTAGAGGTCGCGGCCTTCGAGTTCCAGCGGCGTGTACGGCTTCACGCTGGCAATCGTCGGGATGTTGCTCTTGACCAAAATCGTGGGCAAAATCTCCACAAGCCCCCCGATCAAGATCACCACCAAGCTGCCGATCAGCAGCGGCATGGGGCGGCGCTCAATCCAGCGGTGCCACGACTCGCCGGGGATGCGCCCGGTGATGCGTTCCAAGGCAGGGGCTTCGGCAGCTTCGTCGGCCAAGAAGCTGCCCCGCTTCATGGTTTGGCGCAAATTCCAGGCCATCACAATGGCCCCCGTCAAGTACATGGTGCCCCCGACCACCCGCATGGTGTACATCGGCAAAAGTTGCAGCACCGTGTCCAGGAAATTCGGGTACTTCAGCATCCCCTCCGGACGGAATTCCTGCCACATGAAGTACTGCGTGAAACCGGCCCAGTAGAGCGGCAGGGCGTAGAACAGGATGCCGAGCGTGCTGATCCAGAAGTGGAAGTTTGCGGCCTTCTTGCTGTACAGCTCAGTTGTCCACATCCGCGGGACCAGCCAGTACAACATGCCGAAGGTCAGCATGCCGTTCCAGCCCAGGCCGCCGATGTGCACGTGGGCGATGGTCCAGTCCGTGAAGTGGCTGATGGCGTTGACGTTCTTCAAAGACAACATGGGGCCTTCAAACGTGGACATGCCGTAGGCCGAAATCGCGACCACCATGAACTTCAAAATCGGATCCTCGCGCACTTTGTCCCAAGCGCCGCGCAAGGTGAACAGGCCGTTCAACATCCCGCCCCAAGACGGAGCGATCAACATGACCGAGAACACCGTGCCCAAGCTTTGGGCCCAATCCGGCAACGACGTGTGCAACAAGTGGTGCGGACCCGCCCAGATGTAGATGAAAATCAGCGCCCAGAAGTGGATGATGGACAAGCGGTACGAGTAGACCGGCCGCCCAGCCGCCTTCGGCACGAAGTAGTACATCAGGCCGAGGTAAGGCGTCGTCAAGAAGAACGCCACCGCGTTGTGGCCATACCACCACTGCACGAGCGCGTCTTGCACCCCCGCGTACCACGAGTAGCTCTTCATGAAGCTGACCGGCAGCTCGAACGAGTTGAAGATGTGCAAGACGGCCACCGTCACGAACGTCGCGATGTAAAACCACACCGCCACGTACAAATGCCGCTCCCGCCGGCGCAAAATCGTGCCCATCATGTTCACCCCCCAAATGACCCAGACAAGGGCTATGGCGATGTCAATGGGCCATTCCAATTCGGCGTATTCCTTGGAGGTCGTGTAGCCCATCGGCAAGGTCAACACGGCCGACAGGATGATGAGTTGCCAGCCCCAAAAGTTCGCCCGGCTCAAAAAGTCCGACATCATCCGCGCCTTCAACAGCCGCTGCAGCGAGTAATACACGCCGGCAAAAATCCCGTTCCCCACGAAGGCGAAAATCACGGCGTTCGTGTGGAGCGGCCGGATCCGCCCGAAGGTCAGCCACGCGAGGTTGGCGTTCAACTCCGGCCAAACCAATTGGGAAGCGGCCGTCAGGCCAACCAACATCCCGATGATGCCCCAAATGACGGTGGCAAAGATGAACATCCGGACAATCGCGTTGTCGTACTGAAATCGTTCCTGGCTCATTTTGAAGGAAGTGCTTACTTGGATGAAGTGGATTCTTCGTCAGGTGTGTCTTCGTTCAACATCCGCCAGGCCGGGGTGGTCGCGTCGTCGAATTGGCCGTTGTTTAAAGCCCAAAGGAAGGCGGCGAGGAATCCCCCCGCTACCACCAATCCGATTACGATCAAAACAGGAATGACTGACATGGTTCAACGTTCACTCGGCGAAAGTACCGGCGCCCTTTCCGCAGGGGGCTGAGGGGAGTCACGTGTGAACCTGATTCGTGTCAGGTTGGGCCCGAAAGGCCGCATGGTATGAAATGAAATGGATTCGTCCGCTTGATTGCCATATATTGCCTATATAAGTCCCAACCAATTTTTGTTATGCGCCGACAAATAGTACTTCTCGCGTTCGCCTTCGCGTGGTCGTTCAACACCGATGCCCAGATCGGTTCGTGCCACTACAATCCCGATGTGGACCACGATGGCCTGATCACGGTGGTGGACCTCATGGGGATCCTGGGATTCTTCGGCTCCGCTGACCCGGATTTGGATTGTTGGTTTGGGCCAGAGGACGATTGCTTCGGGGTGGTCGATGCGTGTGGGGTGTGCGGCGGCGATGGGGTGGATGCCGATGCCGATGGGGTGTGCGATGACGCGGACGACTGCGTCGGCGCCCTCGATGTATGCGGGATTTGCAACGGGCCCGGGCCGGTGGTGCAGGTGGTGGATTCGGTGGTCATCACGATGGATTCGGTGTTTTTCGAGGAGATGGATTTTTGGTTTGTATACCAAACCGATGTCGACACCCTCTTCAGCCTCACTTGCCCCACCCCCGGCTGCACCGATCCCGCGGCCTGGAACTTCAACCCCTCGGCGAACTGGGAGGACGGCAGCTGCCTCAACGGTCCGTTGCAGTGCGGAGAGGTCACCAGTGTGAACTACCACGGACACGAGTACGCGGTGGTCGCCATCGGAAACCAATGCTGGTTTGCCGAAAACTTGCGTGCGCTGAACTTCCGCAATGGCGATCCCATTCACCTTTCGGACAGCACGGAATCTTGGCCGAGCATGGGCAAACCCGCAGCAGTGGCATATGACTACGATGATGAAATTGCTGCTGAGCGAGGCTATTTGTACACCGGGTTTGTGGCGATAGACCAAAGAGAAGCCTGTCCAGCCGGTTGGCGCATTCCCCTCGATGCTGATTTTGCCGAGCTCGAGAGCTTTCTGGGAATGCCGGAGGAAGCATTGTTTACGGAAGGCTGGCGTGGAAGTGACGAGGCATTCGCATTGAAAGCCACGCCGGAAGATGAGGTCCCTTGGAATGGGACGAACACGACGGGCTTTTCGGCGATTCCCATGGGAGACATTTATGACAATTTCCAGGGGGGCGCTGGTGGCGTTACGTTTTGGGCTCGAGATGGATTGGGATGGAATTCTGATAACTACTACCGGGCAATCGAATCAGCAGGGGGAATTTTTCGTGCTACGCACAACATTTTCGCGGGACACACCCTTCGCTGCATGAGGACGATGGAAACGGAAGCCTGCTGGGATCCAGATGGGGATGGGATTTGTCCTGAAGATGAAATTGGCGGTTGCTTGGACCCAGGGGCTTGGAATTATAACCCCGCTGCGACGGCGAATGCATTCAACTGCACCTACGGTCCGCCAGAGTGCGGTGACGTTTCAACCATCAATTATCAAGGGCATGCGTATGAGCTCGTGGCAATCGGAGATCAATGTTGGTTCGCGGAGAACTTGCAAGCGGAACACTACCTGAACGGGGATTCAATTCCTACTGGAATTTCGGATGAGGACTGGTTTGGCTTGGGATATGGGGGGCAATTGACCCTGGACCACGATCCGGCCAATGTGCCTACATACGGTCGGCTGTACAATTGGCATGCCGTGCAAGATTCGAGGGGATTGTGCCCTGCAGGCTGGAAGGTGCCCTCGGATTCTGCATGGACGGCAATGGAGTTGACCTTAGGTCTCGACCCGGTGTATGCGGATTCAATGGGCTGGCGCGGGACAAATCATGGGAATCAATTGAAAATGCCATCCGAGGATTATCCCGCATGGGGCGGTTTGAACACTTCAGGGTTTGGCGCACTTCCCGGCGCTCGCGTCGCCAGTGGAGGGGGCTTTGGACTTTATGGCTATGGACTGTGGTGGACTGCGACGGAATACCAGCCCGGGGAGGCCTGGAGCAGGATCATGTTCAATCTGGACAACGTGAATCGCGATTTTGGGAGCAAGGGCTCGGGCTTATCCATCCGTTGCGTGCGGGTCGCCGAAGAATCCTGTTGGGACCCGGATGCCGACGGCGTTTGTGCCGAAGATGAAATCAGTGGATGCACGGATTCTACGGCTGCAAATTTCAACCCCGCAGCGACGGAGGATGATGGGATGTGCACGGCACCTGCCTGCGGGGATTTGGAGTCAGTCAATTTCGACGGCTACGACTATGGCGTGGTGGGGGTCGGCTCGCAGTGCTGGTTTGCCGAAAACCTTCGTTCGTGGCACTATGCAAACGGTGATTTGATCTCCGCGCCGGAAAGTGGTGAGGAATGGATGGCTACTGAAGAAGGGGCAGTGGGCGCTTATGCCGACGGCACGGTGCACTGCGCCAATTTCTGCTGGCCGGATTCAGCCGCGGCCCTGTTCGGAAACCTGTACAGTGGGTATGCGGTGACGGACGAACGCAATGTCTGTCCCAGTGGATGGCACGCTCCATCAAACGATGAGTGGGTGCAATTGGAGCAGTTTACGGCTGCTTACGTGGGCGACTCCGTATCGTTTGCGCTGCGCGCGGATTTCCTCTGGGACAATCCCGTAGCCGGCAGCGATGTCTGGGGCATGGGATTGTTGCCTGCCGGTTTAAGGGACATTTGGACGGGTGGGCCTGAGGCGATGTTGGACGCCAATGCGGCGACGCAGGGACAGTTTTGGACCACCAATGTTCATCCAGGAGACGAGGAACTTGGCTGGCATCGCTACTACCACCACAACATACCCGAACCCTCCGTTGGAGTGCCTAGCCGAAAGGAAGGGAAGTCCGTCAGGTGCTTGAAGGATTGATCACACCCGAATGCCGCTGCGGCCCCAGGCCCACCGCGTCCGGCTCAGCGCCACAGAAACCACGGTGAACGAGCTGACCGGCATCAAGATTGCGGCGACGACCGGAGTCAACAATCCCTGCACAGCAAAATACAGTCCGACCAAGTTGTAGGCGAACGAAATCGCAAACAGCAAGTACACCGTCCTCTGGGCCTGCCGCGCAAACCCGAGCATGGCGCCCCAATGCTTCAGGGCCTTCGCGTCGAGGATGAGGTCGGAGGCTGGGGAGAAAGCGTAGAGGTCGTCCACCACGGCTACGCCGAGGTCGGCCTCTTTCAGGGCGCCCGCGTCATTGAGGCCGTCGCCGATCATGGCCGTCAGTTCACCCGGGTGGGCGGCTTGTACGGACTGGATGTAGGCCATTTTGTCGTCGGGCCGCATGTTGAAGCGCATGCGGTCCGACGGGAACCACGTTGCGAAGGCGTCGCGTTCGGCGTCCGAGTCGCCGCTGATGAGGTGGAGGCGGTGGTCGGCCGATAGGGCGGTCAGTTCGGCGTCGATGCCGTCGCGGAGGGGCTTGGTGAAGGCGAAGCGGCCGAGGAGGGTGCCGTCGCGGCTGACGTAGCTGAAGGTGGTGCGGAGGCCGGTGTCGGTGGCGGGGAAGGCCGCGTTGAGGGCGGCGATGTCGTCGGGGGAGGCGCTGGCCCAGGCGGCGGTGCCGAGGGTGATGACGGTGCCGTCGATGCGTGCGGCGATGCCGGAGCCGGGCTCCTCGTCGAAGGCCTGGACTGCGGGGCGGGGTTCGGCCCATAGGCGCACGATGGCTCGGCTGAGGGGGTGCGCGCTGGAGCCGGCGGCTGCCGCGACTTGGCCGCGGACGGCGGGCGGGACCGAGGTGCCGGGGTGGGCTTGGAACTGCGTTTGGAAGGCAGCGGCCGAGGTGAGGGTGCCGGTTTTGTCGAAGACGAGGTCGCGCACCCGGGCCATTTGTTCGACGACCAACGTGTTCTTCAGGTAGGCGCCGGCGCGCCCGAGCCAGCGGAGGGTGCTGCCGTAAGTGAAGGGGAGGGAGAGGGCCAGGGCGCAGGGGCACGCCACGATGAGGGTGGCAGTGAAGGCGTTCCAGGCGACCGAAGCGTCTTTGCCGATCCAAAAAAGCAAGGTGGCGATGGCGATGGTGAGGACCGCTACCGTGAAGTGCCGGGAGATCCGGTCGACCGGGTCTTGGATGGAGCCCTTGCGGTCTTTCTGGAAGGCATCGGAATTCCAAAGCTGGGTGAGGGCACTTTGTTGCACAGGGCGTTCCACGAGGAGCTCGATGGCGCCGCCGAGTTGCCGCCCGCCGGCTTCGATCGCTTGACCGGGCTGGACGGGAATGGGGTGGGACTCGCCGGTGATGAACGAACGGTCGATTTGGCCTGCTCCCGAAGCCAAGGTGCCATCTGCCGGCACAATTTCCCCGTGGTGAATGCGGATCCGATCCCCGGACACCAACGACGAAATCGGCACGGCCTCCGCCTCGCCCGACGCAGTCAGCCGCAACACGCTGATCGGAAACCAGCTTTGGTAATCGCGCTCGTGCGCCAACTTCGAATGCGTGGAATGCTGGTACCACTTGCCGATGAGCAAGAAGAAGGCCAAACCCGCCAGCGAGTCGAAATAGCCCATCCCGGTGTCCAGCAGCAATTCGCCCACCGACCGCACAAAGATCACGACCATGCCGAGGGCAATCGGCACGTCCATGTTCAAACCGCCCGCGCGCAAGGCCTTCCACGCGCTCTCGAAATACCCGCGCGCGCTGAAGAACAAAACGGGCAAGGACAAGGCGAAGTTGAACCAGCCGAATGCGGCCTGGAAGCCACTCAGGTCGAACTCTTCGCCACCGAGGTGGTCGGCGAACGAAATGAGCATGATGTTGCCGAAGCAGAAGCCCGCCACCGCGAGCCGCGCCACGTGGGAGCGGTCCTTGCTGACCTTTTCGGAGGTGTCGGAGTTCCGCATCTCGGGCGGGTAGCCGAGGCGATCGAGCAAGGCGGCCAAGGCATCGAGCGGCAGCTCCGCTTCGGTGAAGGAAACGCGCAGCTCCTTCCGGGGGAAGTTGACTTCGGCCCGGTGGATGCCCGCGTGCTTCGCCGGCAACCGCTCGAGGAACGCCACGCAGGAGGCGCAGCTCATATCGGGAATGAACAAGGTGGTGGCGGAATGGCCATCCGCTCCGATGCGGACCATCCGGTCCCGGTATTCCGCCGATTTCAAATGGGCCCACCGCACGCCTTCCGCCCCGGCGTTGGGAACCGGACACGCTTCGGCGTCGCCCTGCCGGGCTTCCATTTCCTCCAACCGGAGGCACCCCCGGCAACAATACACCCGTCCGCCCTGCTCAACCGGCTGGGTGGCGGTTTTTCCGCAATAATGACAAGGCGTCGCCATGCGGCTAAGTTCGGGCTTCCGGCGCGGAAACCGTCTTGACCGGGACGCCCCATTCTGCAATGAAGTGCGCGGGGATGGTGGTGCGCCGCCCGCGCTCGGCCCCGGCATCGCTGGCGGTGGTCAACAACACGAGTTCGTACTCGCCGCCCCGGATGGCGCGCTGCATATCGGCCCACGAGGCCACCCGCGTCCCGGCGAGCCCGAGGGACTTGCAGAGCTTGCGCGCTTGCTCCCGGATCACTTGGTCCACCCGGATGAGCAGGTTGGATTCCCCCGGCGCCTCGTCGAGGATGCTGCCGAGCGTGCAGCCGAGCGGATCGAAATCCGGGCTGGACACCGCGATTTTCACGGCTTCACGGGAGGCGGGGGAAAGGTCCGTAAGGATGAGCACTCGTTTCACGCCACGAAATTGCCGCGGGCGCGCCGGCTGAAAAGTGACGTGAGTCGGTTTGGCCTTGCAAATGCGTCACTTTTTGGCCAAATCCACTTCCACCTCACTCAGCAATCCGTACAACAAGTGGGTCGGCAGCCCCATCACCGTGTAAAACGAGCCGTTTAACCGCACCGCGTGCGCGAGCCCCATGAAATCCTGAACGCCGTACGCCCCAGCCTTATCAAACGGCGCGCACGTGTCCACGTAATGCTCGGCGGTCGCCGCGTCGAAGGCCGAAAACGTCACCTCGCACACGTCAACTGCGCAGCGGATGCCTTGCTGCAGGGTGGTCACGGCCACGCCGCTGGCCACCACGTGGGTGCGGCCTTGCAAATCGAGGAGCATCGCCACGGCATCGGCCTTGTTAGCGGGCTTTTCCAACACCCGGTAGCCCGAGTCGGTGGGCAGCAGCACCACGGTGTCGCCCGTGATGACGACGTCCTCCGGTGCGAGTTCGGGCAGGAACGCTTCGGCCTTGCGGCGCGTCACGAACTCCGCCACGCGCGGCCCGGCGAGCTCCGCAGGCCACGATTCATCCACCTCGCGCACCCGCACTTCGGGGTGCAACCCCAGTCCCCGCGTCAATTCCAACCGCCGCGGGCTCTTGCTGGCGAGGATGAGCCGGCGTCCTTCTAAGTTTTGTAGAATCATGGTGCAAAAGTAACGGCCCCATCGCCCGGCCAAAAACCGGGAACAGGCGTACTTTCGCCGCATGAATCAACGGATCCTCATCTTGGATTTTGGCTCGCAATACACCCAGTTGATTGCGCGCCGTGTCAGGGAGTTGAATGTGTACTCCGAAATCATTCCCTGGTTCAAGTGGGAGGAGCAGGCGGCTGCGTTTCCCGAAGACGTGGTGGGCATTGTGCTCAGCGGTTCGCCCCACAGCGTGCGCGAGGCGGAAGCCCCTGCCCCGGACTTGGGGGCCATGCTCGACCGGGTTCCGGTGTTGGGCGTGTGTTACGGTGCGCAGTATTTGGCGCACCGGAACGGGGGAAAGGTGGAAGCGTCGGACACGCGCGAGTACGGCCGGGCGAACCTCGCCGTGGTCGAGAACGATCCGCTGTTGGAGGGCGTTGAAGTGGGGTCGCAAGTCTGGATGAGCCACGGCGACACCATCTTGGAGCTGGGCCCCGATTTCACGCCGATTTGCAGCACGGGCGATGTGCGGTTCGCTGGATTCCGCGCGCCGGGTCGGGACGTTTGGGGCATCCAATTCCACCCCGAAGTCTACCACAGCACGGACGGTCCCCGGTTGATTGAAAACTTCGTCATGGGCATCTGCGGTTGCACGGGCGACTGGACGCCGGACAGCTTTGCGGAAGAAACCATTGCGAAGCTGCAAGCGCAGCTGGGCGAGGACCGGGTCATCCTGGGCCTGTCCGGTGGGGTGGATTCGACGGTAGCGGCGGAGTTGCTGCGGCGCGCTGTTGGGGACCACCTGCATTGCATTTTCGTGGACAACGGGCTCCTGCGCAAGGGCGAGTTTGAGCAAGTGTTGGCCGATTACGAGCACATGGGGTTGAACGTGAAGGGCGTTCGCGCGGCGGACCAATTCTACGCCGCGTTGGCCGGCGAGTCGGACCCGGAGAAGAAGCGGAAGGCCATCGGCAAGGTGTTCATCGACGTGTTTGACCAAGCCGCCCACGCGGTGGACGGTGCGCATTGGCTGGCCCAAGGCACGATTTACCCGGACGTCATCGAGAGTGTGAGCGCTACGGGCGGGCCGTCGGCGACCATCAAGAGCCACCACAACGTGGGCGGGTTGCCGGATTACATGAAATTGGAGGTGGTGGAACCGCTGCGGCTGTTGTTCAAAGACGAGGTGCGCCGGGTGGGCAAGGCGCTGGGCATTCGGCCGCACATCCTCGGCCGCCATCCCTTCCCAGGGCCGGGCCTCGCCATCCGCATCCTCGGCGACATCACGGCGGAGAAGGTGCGCATCTTGCAGGAAGTGGATCACATTTGGATACAAGGCCTGCGCAACGCCGGGTTGTATGACGACGTTTGGCAAGCCGGTGCGATTTTGTTGCCCGTGCAGTCGGTGGGGGTGATGGGGGATGAGCGGACGTACGAGCAGGCCGTGGCCCTGCGTGCGGTGAGTTCGACGGACGGCATGACCGCGGACTGGTGCCATTTGCCCTACGAGTTCCTCGCGAAGGTATCGAACGACATCATCAACAAGGTGCGCGGCGTCAACCGCGTTGTATACGATATCAGTTCCAAACCCCCTGCAACCATCGAATGGGAATGACCGCTCGTTACACCGCTGTTTTGGTGGTCCTTTTGGGCCTGACCTTCCCCGGATCGGGGGCGGTCGCGCTGGATTCATTGCGCATCATCAATGGGCAGCGGGTGCATGAAGTGGAGCGGAAGGAGACCTTGTTTGGCATCGCGCGCACGTACGATTTGGACGTGAACGCCTTGCTGTCGGAAAACCCGAGTGTGCGCGCGGAGGACGGTTTGAAGCCGGGCCAAATCCTGCGCCTGCCCACCCCGGTCACCCTGCCCGACATACCCGACGTCGCCGCCCCGGACCCCCTCGGCTCGCACGTAGTCCGTCCCGGGGAAACACGCTACGGCATCGCCAGGCAGTACGCCACCACTGTGGAAGCCATCGGGGCCGCGAATCCCGCCGTGACGGGGGGCTTGCAGCCCGGCGACCGCCTGCGCATCCCCGGCACAGCGCCAGTGCCCCCCCCAGCACCGCCCGCCGCCCCCGAACTGGAGCGGAGTGCAGGGGACGAGCGGCGCCCGGAGCTCGCGGCCGGTGACACGTTGCGGGTTTTGGCCCTCTTGCCCTTCCAATTCGACGCCGACACCCTCGAAAGCGGGCAATACCCGCTGAAAGTGCAGCGCCTGCGCGCCGTCGCCCTCGACATGCTGCAGGGCCTTGAATGGGGCGCCGCAGAACTCGCGGCTGCCGGCATTCCCACCGTCCTCGACGTGCGGGATGCCGAACGCGACTCCCTCGGACGCAGCACGTGGACCCTCGGCACCATCGATTCGGCGGACGTCGTCCTCGGCCCGCTCCGGCGCGCGCCCCTTGATTCCGCCCTCCGCGTCACCGCCCCCACCGCAACGCCCCACTGGATCTTGACCCCGCAGCCCGGATCCTTGCTCGCCGGGCACAGCAACGCCTTCATGTATGCCCCACACGAGCTCGCCGCCCTTGAGGCCTTGGGTGCCACCGTGGCGCGAGCCCATCCCACCGGCAACGTGTTGGTGCTGGAGTTGGCCATCGAAGGTCAGGAGGAACAGCAGGCGTTCCGACGCGGTTTTGCGCGGGCGCGCATGGAACAAGGGCTTCCGACCGATGCCGGCTGGATCAGCCACGGTGTCTCCACCCGGTTTGCCGAAGGCGTAGTGGACCAAATGCTCCAGCATCAACCCGTGGCCATCGCCATTCCAAGCGGCCCCACCTCCCGGGCCATGGTGGCGAACTTGCAAACGGAACTCCAGCTTGCCGACAGCTTGCCGACGCGGTTGTACTTGCACCCGAAGGCGGCGGATTACAGCTTCATCGAGCGTTCGACGTTCGAGCGGTACCGCTTGACTTACCCCGCGCAGGAGTGGATGGATTGGGGGGACTCGACGTCGCAGGTGCGGTTGCGCACGTACCGCTATGCGTGTGGCGTAGAGCCGGGCACGTATGCGTGGATCGCGCACGAGGCGCTGCTGGAATCGGCGCGTTGGTCACCGATTTGGTCTGCGCAGGTGCCGGCTCCGTTGCATGCGCGGTTCGACTGGGAGGCGACGGGCGCCGAAACCGGGTTCATCAACCGTGCTTGGAACGTCCGCCAGTTTTGCCAGGAAGAATGGGTGGACGCTGCATCGCCATGCACAGCGCCCGCTGAGTTGGAACCCGAGGATCCCTGATTTTTGAGTGGCCTGCCGGTCAGAGCCGGTTGTCGATGACTTCGACCCCGGGGTAGTTGCCCGCGTCGAAGGTGAACCGTGCGCTGTTCACTGGGGCGTTGGGTTCAAAGGTGTGCACGTCGTATTGCACGTCGGTGCCTTCGCGTCCTTTCACCACCGCGCGCACGAGCTCGAGGGCTGTTTCGTCGATGTACAGCTGGATGGTGTGGTAGGTTTTTTCTTCCGTGGAGTTGGGGTAGAGGTGGATTTGGGCCACATCGCGTGAACCGACGGTGGTGTTGCCGCGCCATTCGGAGCGGAAATCATCTTCCCAAATCGTGAAGAGCTTCGACGGGTCCATGCCGTCCTCTGCCAGCTCTTCAGCGTCGTCCACGTAGCATTCGTTGATGGCCGTTTCATAGGTCCAAACGGTTTGGCCATCCGAGATGACGACGTAATCACCCAAGTCCAAATGGTACTTGTCCCCTTCTATTTCAATGGTGCCTGCTTGCGCCATCTCCATGTCGTTCGCGCGGTCCGTCAAGGTGGACGTGTAGGTCGCTTGCACGGAGGCGTAGGTGCGCGCTTGTTCGCTCATCCGGTCGAGCAAGGCGTGGGCGTCTTGTCCAGTGGCGGTTCCGATCCCGAGCAGGGCGGTGGCGGCGGTGACGAGGGTCCATTTCATGGTGCGAAGATGCTTCATGCGTCTCCGCTTCGCAACATTTGTTCCAAACTTGCTTCGTCCGGCACGAGGACTTTCCGTGCCTTGGATCCTTCAAAAGGACCGATGATGCCCGCGGCTTCGAGTTGGTCCATGATGCGCCCTGCCCGGTTGTAACCGAGTTTGAGCTTCCGCTGCAACAGCGAGGTGGAACCCTGCTGGTGCATGACGAGCACACGGGCCGCCTCTTCGAACATGCTGTCGCGCTCCTCGTCGGCCGGAATGCCGCCCTCGCTCGCGTCTCCTTCCGGGGTGTACTCCGGCAAAATGAATGCATCGGGATACCCTTGCTGGCTCCCGATGTACTCGCAAATGTCCTCCACCTCGGGCGTGTCCACGAAGCCGCACTGCAGGCGGATGAGGTCGTTGCCCGTGCTGAGGAGCATGTCGCCGCGCCCGATGAGCTGGTCCGCCCCGCCGGCATCGAGGATGGTGCGCGAATCGATCTTCGACGTCACCCGGAACGCAATCCGCGCAGGGAAGTTCGCCTTGATCGTGCCGGTGATGATGTTCACCGATGGGCGCTGCGTGGCGATGATGAGGTGGATGCCGATGGCCCGAGCGAGCTGGGCGAGGCGCGCGATGGGCGTCTCGACTTCCTTGCCTGCCGTCATGATGAGGTCCGCAAATTCGTCCACCACCAGCACGATGTACGGCAGGTAGCGGTGCCCCTCCTCGGGGTTGAGGCGGCGGTTCGTGAACTTGTGGTTGTACTCCTTGATGTTCCGGCATTGCGCATCCTTCAGCAGGTCATACCGCTGGTCCATTTCGATGCACAAGGAGTTCAGGGTGGCGACGACCTTGGAGGTGTCGGTGATGATCGCGTCTTCGGCGTCGGGGAGTTTGGCCAAATAATGGCGCTCAATGTGGTTGAACAGCGTCAGCTCCACCTTCTTCGGATCCACCAGCACGAACTTGAGCTGCGACGGATGCTTCCGGTACAGCAAGCTGACCAGCATGGCGTTCAGTCCTACCGACTTTCCCTGGCCCGTGGCCCCGGCCATGAGCAAGTGCGGCATCTTCGCCAGGTCAAACACGTACGTCTCGTTCGAAATCGTCTTGCCGATGGCCACCGGCAGGGCGGCGTCCGCCCCCTGGAAACGTTCGCTCGCGATGAGGGCCTTCATCGACACGACATCCGGGTTGGAATTCGGCACCTCGATGCCGATGGTGCCGCGCCCCGGGATGGGGGCGATGATCCGGATGCCGAGCGCGCTCAAGCTCAGCGCAATGTCATCCTCGAGGTTTTTGATCTTCGAAATCCGTACGCCGGGCGCCGGCACGATTTCATACAACGTCACCGTGGGGCCGACCTCCGCCGTGATCTTCGTGATGTCGATCTTGAAGTTGGCGAGCGTGGCCTCGATGCGGTCCTTGTTCGCCTCGAGTTCGTCTTTCGACACGCGGTGCTTGCCGTCGCCGTGGTTGACGAGCAGTTCAAGGGTGGGGAATTGGAAGCGCGACAGTTCAAGCGTTGGGTCGTATTCGCCAAACTCCTGGACCTTCCGGTTGATTTCCGCCTCCGTCAGCTGCTCTTCTTCATCGGCCAAGTGCACTTCGAACCCCACCTCGCTCAAGTCCTCCTCCGATTCCTGCGATTCCGAGGGCTCGGGTTCAGGCTCGGGTTGCGGTTCTGGTTCTGGCTGCGGTTCTGGCTCGGGCGCAAGGACCTCGTCGAGCACCTGGTCCTCTTCGTCGCCGACTTCCCACCGCCACGATTCGCCCTCGCGTTCATCCGGTTCTGTCGTTTGCGCCAGCGGCCGGTTGCGGGCTTCGGGCTCGGGCGCCGGTGCGGAGGGGCCGTGGTCGGAGTCGGAGTCGGAGTCGGCTCGGAACCAGTCGCGGACGCTCGGGAGCTTGGGGGCTTTGATTTGGCCCAAAACCGGTTGCAAATAATAGGCGGTAATCGCCCCCGAAATCGCCAACAGCACGAGCGCCGACCCCGCGCCCCCCAAGTGCAGGAGGCCCAACTCGAGCAGCAAATGGCCCGATGCGCCCACCCAATGGTCCCAGCCCGGGTGGCCGATCCAACCCCCAAGGTGCGCCACAAACCCGGCGGCCCACGGAAGCACGACCATGCCGAGCAGCGAGAACCGGAAAACCAGCCCCGCCCGCGGCACGGGCTTGTCCGTCAACCAACGCCACCCCACCAGGAAAAGCCAAACCGGCAACGCCAGCGCCCCCATGCCCAAGCCCTGACGACTCAACCCAAAGGCAATGTGGGCCCCAGCCCCACCTAGCCAATTCCGGTACCCCGTCCGGTCCATGTTCGCCGACTCCTCCACCGCCAAGTAATCCGCCGCTCCGGTGAACAGCCCCGAGACGATCGCGCCCAACACGTACACCGCAGCGAACAACACCACCATCCCCGCCGAGGCGCGGGCCTTGGGGTTTGCCCACACCCGCCGCATGCCTTCGCGCGCAAGCCGCAACTTCGATGCCCCGCGTTTTTTGCTGCTCGCAGCTTTCGACGCAGGTCGTTTTCCAGTAGGTTTCTTCGTGGCCAAGGGTGGAGCGGATTTAAATGCCAAACCCGAAAATTACATCCCCTGCGCATCCCGAATCGGGGCGCGCGGCGCACCTTTTCCACGTGCGGATGTGGGCAAGGGTTGCGGCGCGGCCGGCGTTGCCCTAATTTTGCCCGTTCCATCGCTTGCTGTTCGGTGAGCTTTGACTATATTTGCACCCCCAATTCAGGTAAGATGGCCAAGAAAGGCAACCGCGTACAAGTTATCCTCGAGTGCACCGAGCACAAGGACTCCGGCATGGCCGGCACTTCTCGTTACATCACGACGAAGAATCGGAAGAACACGCCCGAGCGCATCGAAATCAAGAAGTATAATCCGGTGCTGCGGAAGTACACCGTTCACAAGGAGATCAAATAATCACCTGTCATGGCTAAGAAGACCGTTGCATCGTTGCAGACCGGAGGAGGTAAGCAACACACGAAAGTGATCAAAATGGTGCGCAGCCCTAAGTCCGGCGCGTACACATTCAAAGAAGAAGTAGTGCACAACGACGACGTCAAAGCTTGGTTCGCCAAGGACTGAATCGTTGACTTTCGCTCACCGCGAGCGCCCACATATTGAAAAGGGCCTGTTCCTCACGGAGCGAGGCCCTTTTTGCATGAATTGCATCCCCTCCGCTCACAGCGATGGCGCTGGGCGAAATCTTCAACGTAATTTGCACGCATGAGTTTCCTCAAACGGCTGTTTAGCAAGCAAGAAAAGCAAACCCTCGACGAAGGGTTGGAGAAATCCAAGTCGCACGTGTTCTCGAAGTTGGCGAAGGTGTTCACCGGACGCCGGGTCGTTGATGAGGCGCTGATGGACGAGTTGGAAGAGGCCATGATCACGGCGGATGTTGGGGTGGAAACGACGATGCGTTTGCTTTCCCGGTTGCGGAAGCGGGCGCGCTTCGAGGCCTACATCGAGATGGAGGAGTTGTATGGCATGATGCGGGAGGAGATGGCCGCGTTGTTCCATGAGGACAACCGCGCTCCAGAGGGGTATACCATTCCCAAATCGGATCAACCGCACGTCATCCTTGTGGTGGGCGTGAACGGCGTGGGCAAGACCACCTCCATCGGCAAGCTCGCCCACCGATACAAATCGCAAGGCCTGGAGGTCGTCCTCGGGGCGGCGGACACGTTCCGCGCAGCGGCCATTGACCAACTCAAGGTTTGGGCCGAGCGCGTCGGGGTTCCTGTCGTGGCCCAAAACATGGGGGCGGACCCGGCTTCCGTCGCTTTCGACACCCTGCAATCTGCGGTTGCCCGCAAAGCGGACGTAGCCATCATCGATACGGCAGGCCGCTTGCACAACAAGCGCGGCCTCATGGAAGAACTCGGCAAGGTGCGCCGCGTCATGGACAAAGTCGTCCCCGGCGCCCCGCATGAAGTGTGGCTCGTCCTCGACGGCTCCACCGGCCAAAACGCAGTGGAACAAGCCAAGCAATTCCTCGCCACCACCGACGTAACCGGCCTCATCATCACCAAGCTCGATGGCACGGCGAAGGGCGGCGTGGTGTTGGCCATCAGCCTCCAGTTCAACATCCCCGTGCGCTACATCGGCGTGGGCGAGCAGTTGGACAACCTCCAAGACTTCCACCTCGATGAATTCGTGGACAGCTTGCTTCCGGAGCGGTTGGAAGACGGGTTGGACGCAGCAGGCGAGGCAGAGGCATGAGGACACGATCTACGAATCCCCGCAAGGTTAACGTGGTGACCCTGGGTTGCTCGAAGAACCTCTTCGACTCGGAGGTCATGATGGCCCAACTGAAGGCGAATCAATTCGACGTCGAGCACGAAAGCACCCAAGACGACAGCGGCATTGTCATCGTCAACACGTGCGGGTTCATCGAGAGCGCCAAGCAGGAATCCATCGACACCATCCTCCGCTTCGGCGAGGCCAAGGCGGCTGGGGAGCTCGATAAATTGTACGTGACCGGATGCTTGTCCGAGCGGTACAAGGAAGAGTTGGCGGATGGCATTCCGGAGGTGGACGCTTGGTTTGGCACACGGGATTTGCCCCGGCTGTTGAAGACGTTGAAGGCCGATTACAAAAAGGAACTGGTGGGGGAGCGGCTCCTGACCACCCCTTCACACTACGCCTACCTCAAGATTGCGGAAGGATGCGACCGGCCGTGCGCGTTTTGCGCCATTCCGCTCATGCGCGGGAAGCACGTGTCCACGCCCATGGAGGAGTTGGTGGAGCAGGCGCGGGGATTGGCGGCGCAGGGCGTCCGCGAATTGATCCTCATCGCCCAGGATTTGACCTTCTACGGCCTCGACTTGTACAAGGAGCGCAAGCTCGCCGAGCTGGTGCGCCGGTTGAGTGACGTCGAAGGCATCGGCTGGATCCGCTTGCACTACGCCTTCCCGACCGGTTTTCCGATGGATGTTTTGGACGTGATGGCGGAGCGCGAGAACGTGTGCAACTACTTGGACATGCCCTTGCAGCACGCGTCCGATGACATCCTCAAGGCGATGAAGCGGGGCACCACACAGGCCAAAACCGATGCCCTCGTCGAAGCGATCCGCACCAAGATGCCGGACATCGCCCTGCGCACCACCCTCATCGCTGGCTTCCCCGGCGAAACCGAAGCCCACCACGCGGAGGTCCTCGAATGGGTCGAGCGCATGCGGTTCGAACGACTCGGTTGCTTCACGTACTCCCATGAGGAGAACACTTCGGCCTACGCCCTCAACGACGACGTGCCTGAAGACGTCAAGCGCGCCCGGGTGGACGCCATCATGGAACTGCAAGCGGGCATTTCCCTCGAACTCAACGAGCGGCTCGTGGGCACCACCCAAAAGGTCCTCATCGACCGAGCGGAGGATGGCGCTTGGATCGGCCGGACGCAATACGATTCCCCCGACGTGGACAACGAGGTTCGCATCGCCTTCAAGGATGATTTGCACCTGCGCATCGGCGACTTTGTCATGGCCCAAATCACCGGGGCCTCCGAATTTGATCTCGACGCCGAGGTGGTATGAACTACCCCGTCATGGAACGGTTCAAGACCCTCCAAGGCGAGGGGGCGCATGCAGGCGTGTCGGCGTGGTTCATCCGGCTCGCCGGTTGCGACGTCGGCTGTGCGTGGTGCGACGTGAAAGAAAGCTGGCCCGCCGATGCGCACCCCGTGGTGCCGGTGGCGGAACTGGTGGCTGAGGCCGTCGCGGCGCGCACCCGGATTGTGGTGGTCACCGGCGGGGAACCGTTGATGTACGATTGCGGTCCGTTGACCGAGGCCCTCCGCGCAGCGGGGTGCACCGTGCACGTTGAAACCTCCGGGGCGCATCCGCTGACGGGAACGTGGGATTGGATCACGTTCAGCCCCAAGCGGTTCAAGGCTCCACAGCCTGAGATTTATGCCCACGCCGATGAGTTGAAGGTGGTGGTGGTGAACCGGCAGGATTACGCATGGGCGGAAGGCCATGCAGCGCAGTTGTCCGATCGAGCACTGCGCTTCTTGCAGCCCGAATGGAGCCGCCGCGACAAATTGCACGAGGCCCTCACAGCCTACATCGCCGACCACCCCGAATGGCGGCTGTCGCTGCAAACCCACAAGTACCTCGGCATCCCCTGATTGCCCTCAGTCACTTTTCGGTTTCCATGGTCGGCAGCAACTCGCGCATGCCCTCCATGGTCGTCTCCGCATAGCCCTCCGGCACCCCGAAGGCCACTTCCTCCTCGCTGGCGCTCATGAATTCAGCGACCATCCACACTTCGTCGGCGACCCCGGGTAAACGGAAAGCAAGCGGCAGGTAGGGGAACCCCATTACGCACGGCCCTTTCATGCGGTCGGCGCCGAGCCACGCTACTTCGCCCGTTACAGCATGGGCATAAGGCCGAGCCTCCAGTCCCCCGAAGTGCGGGGCGCCTGGGGTTTGTCCAGCGGCCAACAGCGGTGGAAGCTCAGCCTTCGGTGCCGGACGCCAATCCTTCACATCGGAACACGACCCAGCGAGCGCCACCTCTGAACCGAAGAGGGAAAGCAACAAATGAAATTCTGCTGCCACCAACTCGCCCACCCAAATGCGGGGGATTTCGTTGCCGGCCTCCTCGAGGCGGTACCGGTTGCCGTCGATGTACAGGTCCCAATGCGTCGGCAGCCAAGGCAGCGCTTCGGCATCCAACGCCTCGCTGTAGTGCGCGAGATAACGGATGTGGGTGATTTTTCCCGCGGCATGAAACGCCGAAACGGAGAACAAAAGGAAGAGCAAGTACCGCATGACCAAACGCGTTAAGGCGCTAAGATAGGCGGTCAGGCGTTACCAAGCGAGCGTTCGGTCAATGGCTTCTCGGACCCGGTCGGCATTGACCAACACGTACTTTTCGAGCGTTTCGTTGAGGGGGATGGCGGGTGTATCCATGGATCCTACGACCTCAACAGGGGCGTCCAATGCCCAGAACAGCTCTTGTGCGATGCGGCCTGCCAGGGCCCGAGCGAACCCGTTTTCTGCAGGTTCTTCCGTGACCAGCACGGCGCGGTGGGTGGACTGCAGGCGCTCGCGGATGAGGTCGAAATCCACCGGCACGATGGAGCGGAGGTCGATGATTTCCACGGGACGTCCTTGTGCGGCTTCCTCCGCCCAGTAGACGCCCCGGCCGTAGGCGATGACCGTGACTTGGGCGCCTTCGGCTTCCCGGGCCATGCGTCCTTTTCCAAGCGGCACCACGTAATCCGACGCGGGCTCGATGCATTTGGCGGCTTCCGTCCCGGGAATCTTCGACCAGTACAGCCCCTTGTGTTCGAGGACCACCACAGGGTTGGGGTCGTGGAACGCGGCTTTGAGTAGGCCCTTGAGGTCCGCGCCGTTCGAAGGATACGCCACCTTGATGCCCCGGATGTTGGCCAAAACCGATTCGATGCTCGAGCTGTGGTACGGTCCGCCGCTGCCGTAGGCCCCAATGGGCACCCGGATGACGCTGTGCACCGGCCATTGCCCGTTCGACAAAAAATAGCTGCGGCTGAGCTCGGTGAAGAGCTGGTTGAGGCCGGGCCAGAGGTAGTCCGCGAACTGCACCTCCACGATGGGGCGCAACCCGGCGGCGCTCATGCCGGCCGTGCTCCCGATGATGAAAGCCTCTTGGATGGGGGTGTTGAACACGCGGGATGCCCCGAATTTTTGGGCCAACGTCGCGGCCTCCCGGAACACGCCGCCCAGCCGGCCGCCCACGTCCTGTCCGTAAAGCAACGCCTCAGGATGCTCCGCGAGCAGCTCCTGCATGGCGTGCAGCGCGCAGTCCACCATCAAGGTCACTTCACCGCCTTCAGGCGACCGGGTGCCTTGTTCGCGGGTCATTTCCGTGGGGGCAAATCGGTGGGCCACCAAGTCCTCACCGCGCGGTTCTTCCGCGGATTTGGCCGCATCGTATTCGGCTTGAACGACCACGCGCGCCTCCTCGAGGATGCCGTCGAGGGTCGCGGGTTCGACGCCGTCTTCAGCGAGGGCAGCGAGCAGCCGCGGCAGCGGGTCGCGCTCCCGGTGTGCCTCGAGGTCGTCGCGGTACCACTCCCGCCGCACCCCGCTCGTGTGGTGCCCGAGCAGCGGCACCTTCGCGTGGACCAGCACGGGCTTGCGCTCCTCGCGCACGTAGCGGAAGGCTGCGTCCATGGTGCGGTCGCTCTCGAAGCTGTCTGCGCCGTCGACTTGGAAGCAGCGGATGGGCGGGAAGGCCGCCGCCAGGGTGGAGGCATCGCCGAATCGGATCTCCGAGGCGTGGGCCGAGATGTCCCATTCGTTGTCCTGGATGAGCCAAATAATCGGCAACTCCTTCAATGCACTCATGTGCAAGGCCTCGCTCACCTCTCCTTCGGTGATGGCCGCGTCCCCGATGGAGCAGACCACCACGGGGGATTCACCGTCCCCGACGACCTCATGGGGGAGGCCGTGGGCTTCGCGGTATTGCACGCCCATGGCCACCCCGGCTGCAGGAATGGCTTGCATGCCGGTAGCGCTGCTCTGGTGCGGGATGCGTGGCATGCCCGGGCGGTTCAGGGACGGGTGGCTGTAATAGGTGCGTCCGCCGGAGAAGGGGTCATCGCGTTTGGCAAACAGCTGCAACATCAGCTCGTAAGGCCGCATGCCCATGGAGAGGAGGATGCTGTCATCGCGGTAGTATGCGCTCAGAAAATCCTGCTCCTTCAGCCGGCGGCCGGTCGCGATTTGGATGGCCTCGTGCCCGTTCGAACAAGCGTGCACGTACTTCGAAGTCACGCGCGCTTCGGCTTCGTACAGGTCAGACATCGCACGCGCTGTGGCCATGAGGCGCAGCGTTTCGAGGGCGCGGTCGATGGCGGGGGCTGAGGTCGTTTTTGGCATAGCTGGCCCAAAGATACAGCGCCCCGGATGGCTACCTTGCGCCCATGCAAATTGCGTTCTGGAAATGGGAAGGTGCGGGCAACGATTTCATCCTGGTGGATGGACGCCAAATGCCGCGCGCGCTGCATCCCGACGAAGTGACCCGCCTCTGCGATCGCCACCACGGCATCGGGGCGGACGGTTTGATCGTGTTGACACCGCTCGCCTTGGAGTCGGGGGAGGAGCCGGCAGCCGGCGTGCGCGAGTGGCCGCGGTGGGAGGTGGATTATTGCAACGCGGACGGGACGCGGTCGTTTTGTGGGAACGGCAGCCGGGCGAGCTTCACTTTCTTGGTGCGCCAAGGGTGGGCGCCGCGCCGGGCGGAGCTTGTGGCGTGCGACGGGACGCATGCGGCGGTTTGGGACGAGGCGCGGGACTTGCCGGGGGTGGCGCTGCAACCGATGGGGGGCGCGCGGCACTTGGGCGCGGCCCCGGAGGGCGTTGCGGTCGCGGCCGCTGACCACTGGTTCGCCGATTCCGGTTCGCCCCACCACGTGGCGTTCTTGGGGGCGGACCGCGAGGTGCTGGCCGCCGTCGAGGTGCGGACCACGGGAGCGGCCATCCGCCACCACGCCGTGCACGCACCGGCTGGGGCGAACGTGAACTTCGTGGCGGACAGCGCGAGCGACGTCACGGAATTGTGGGCGCGGACTTTCGAACGCGGGGTGGAAGACGAGACGCGCGCCTGCGGCACAGGGGCCACGGCGATTGCGGTGGCGGATTACATGCGCCGCGGGGGACCGACCTTCCGCCGCATCCACATGCCGGGGGGCACGTTGGAGGTCACGTTCGACCACGATCCGGAGGGATTTGACGGGATTTGGCTCCACGGCCCTGCGCGCGAGGCGTTCACGGGCGTGGTGGAATGGCCGGACAAGCCGGAGCGCCCTTCGCCCAACACGGATGTGTTCGCATGGCTTGGCGTGTGGGTGGCCCTGCTGCTGGGGTGGGCCTTGCCGCTGGGCGCCCAGCCGGCGTTGACGGATGAAGCCCAAATCTCCCTGCTGACCGGCTCGCCCGGCACCGAGCTTTGGTCCGCCTGGGGCCACACCGCCCTGCGCGTCTACGACCCCGGCCGCACCCCCGCCATCGATTACGTCTACAACTACGGCACGTTCGCCTTCGGGCCGGGATTTTACACGCGCTTCTTGAAGGGGCACCTCGACTACCGGCTTTCTCGGGACCCGTTTGGCTCCTTCCAAATCAGCTACCTCCGGAGCGGCAGGGGACTCCTCGAACAGCCGCTCGACCTCGCGCCAGCAGACGTGCAAGCCGTTGCCGCGTACCTTGAATGGAACCTGCTGCCGGAGAACCGAACCTACCGTTACCAGTTCTTCAAGGACAACTGCGCGACGCGTGTGCTGACGGTGATGGAGGACGTCTTTGGCGAGCGTTGGGATGCGGGGTGCACAGCGGCGCCCGGGCCGGCGGGGGGCGGCACTTACCGCGAGGCGGTCCGGCCGTATGTGCAGGGCTGGCCTTGGGCCGCGGCGGGCGTGGAGTGGGCACTGGGGCCGGAAGCTGATTCCGGTCCCGCTTGTTTTGCGTGTTTCCTGCCGGACGGTTTAGCGGACCAAATCCAACGTGCCCGCCTTGACGGCGCCCCCATTGCCGCCCCACCCCTCGAGCGCGTTCCCCGTGAGGGCGCCTGGTTTTCCCAAGGCCCGCCCAGCCCCATCACCCCCACGGTGGCTGCCGTGGCTTGGCTCCTCCTCACCCTCACGACCTTCCGCGGCGGCCGCTGGACGTGGCTCGGCCGTTCCGTCTTCCTCCTCGCCGGCCTTGTGGGACTGCTCCTCGCCGCCGCATGGGCCTTCACGGACCACCGCGACCTTTGGGCGAACGCCGCCCTGTTGTGGGCGAACCCGTTGCTCCTCTTCTTGTACATCCCCCGGTGGTTCCGGTCCCGGTGGGGCGCTGTGCTGCGCGCGGTTTTGTTTGTATTTTTGGGGGTCTTCGCCGCGATGAAAGGGGTTGCAGGATGGGATGTTCCCGGTTGGATGGCAGCGTTGCTGCTCGCCGTGGGCCTCGCCTTGGAGCCTTGGACGTTGCGCCAAACCCTGCAACGTTGAACCACACCCCCCACCGGTTGTTAGCCCTGTTCGCGGCCCTGGTCCTCGCTTGGACCGGATGCCGGCAGGGGCCCACGCGTTGGGAACTCGAGGTGGCCTTGCCGGTGGTGGATGCGACGTGGGGATGGAACGATGTGCTGGGGGACTCCTTGGGCGAGGTGGCAGCGGGCAACCCCGGGGTGCTGAAGTTCGAAGGGGAAGTGGGGCGCGTGGCCTTGGATGAGTTGGCCTACCTGCCGGATACCCTCGTCGAAAACATCCTGACGCCCGCGTTTGTGGGCGGGCCGTTTGAGGTGCCGCCGGGCGCGGTCCTGCTGGACGAGCAGCAGGACATTGTGTTCCAAGGGATCGAGCAGGAGTTTACGTCCATGTTGCTCGAAGCGGGTACGATTTTGTACGAAGTGCGGAGCAAGACGGATGGGTATGTGCGCATCCGCTATGACTTTCCGAGCGTCACGTTGGGGGGCGCACCCGTGGTGCTCGAGGTGGTGTTGCCGCCGTCGGAAGGGGGGGAGGGCCAAACCGCGACCGGCGCCATCGATTTGGCCTCCGCCCACATCGACTTCACAGGGGCCAGTGGCGATGAAGTGAACCGCATCAACAGCAACTTGCTCATCGGCACGCCCGAAGAAATTGACTACACGGCGCAGGTTTACGGCACCGACAGCATCGAGGTGCGCATGCTCTTCACCGGCCTGGAAGTGCGCGAGATCAGCGGCTATTTCGGCCAAATCCACGTCGGCCTCAACGAAACGGCGTCCCTGTTCGACGCCGACCGCTTTCCGACCGGCGTGGTTTCGGCACAGCCCACCCGGGCGGACCTCACCCTGCACAACACCTTGGGCGCGGATTTGGCTTTTTGGGTCGAGGCGTTGGAGTTCGATGGGGTGCCGGTGGGTCACCCGCAGATGGGGCAGGAGCAGGTCTTGACGCGGGCGGACTGGTCGACGGACCCCCCTGTGGTGGACACGTGGGAACTCGACGTGCTCGGTTGCACCCCCGACTTGTTCGAAGTCGTCGGAACGCTGCCGGAAGCCGTCGCGCTGGAAGGGGGGCTGCAGCTGAACCCGTTGGGCAACGTCACCGCCAGCAACGACTTCCTTCGCGCAAGCGACCTGCCTTACCTGACGCTCGACCTCGAACTGCCGCTCATGATCGGGGTGGAGGGGCTCGTCATCCGGGACACGTTGGTGCTGGAGCCGCAGTCCTTGCCTGGTTTTGAAGGCGTTGCACGCTTGCGATTGGCCCACGATTTCCCGGTGGAATGGGTGTTTTGGGCGCGGTTTGTGGCGGCGAATGGCGAGGCGGGCGCGGCGTGGGAGGATTACCTTCCGATCGGGACGCAGGAGGTCGAGTGGGACCTTCCGTTGAGCACCGAGCAGTTGAAGCACGGAGGGCGCATTCCGTTGGAATTGATGATGCACACCGATGGCCAAACCCCGTTCACAGGGGGCGAGTCCGTCCGCGTGCAATTGGCATTGGAAGGCACCGTGGAAATGCAGGCCGAATGAAGCGCGTCCTCCTCATGGTATCAGCCTTGTGGTGGGCAACGATCGGATGGGCCCAACCGGGACGGGTCATCGTGGAAGTGGACGCGATGCACCGCAGCGACGTGTTGCCCAACGGGTTCTTGCGCACCTTGTTGGTCGGTGGGACGCTCGAGCGGGAGGCCTTGGAGGGCATCCATGCGGCCATGGGCCGCGCTGACATGGGGTACCTCGGCCTGCAGGGTGGAGGGGCGGTGGCGTGGGAAGGCCTTCCGGGTGCGGGGGGATTGCGCCCGCGCGTGCAGGTGGAGACGCGGGGGGTGATGGCGGCGGCGGCGCGTCGGGAGCTGTTTGGTTTGGCCTTTCTCGGCAATGCCCATGCCTTGGGGACGGCCCAAATGCTTTCTGGGACGGCGGTGCGGTACCTCCAATGGAACCGGCTGGCCTTCGGGCTGAGCGATGCCGATGGGCGGAGGTGGGTCGAAGTGGGAGCGTACCTCGCCGGGTGGGGCGGGGCGGCTGAACTCACGGAGGGGAAAATGGAGGTGGCGCCGGGGGTGGACGCGCTGGAGGTCCGGGCTGTGGGGCGGTTCGATGCGTGGGAGCACAGGGGCTGGGGCGTGGGGCTGGCGACCCGTCAGGTGTGGGGGGATGCGCGCTGGTGGGCCGTGGAGGTCCGCGACTTGGGCGTCGTGCGGTATGGGCGGGGGGAGCGGTTTTCGGTGGACACGGCGTTGGTGACGTCGGGGTTGCCTTGGGCGGGGCCGGGTTGGACGGTGGAGGGGGTGCAGGCCGAGGGGTTTGGGGAGGAGCTGACGGCGCGCCGGGAGACGGGGGAGGGCTGGCAGGTGTTGCCGGCGCGGCTGCTGGTGGAGGGTGGTTGGCGGTGGAGCGCTGGGTGGTCGGCGCGGGGATCGGTGGAAGTGGGGGGCTGGATGCCGCGGCCGCAAGTCGAGGGGCGGCTCCGGTGGCACGTGGATTCGGACTGGGCATTGGAGGCGGCGGTGCGCGCCGGCGGTTGGGGGCAGGTGCGGCCGGTGTTCCGGGCGGAGTGGCGGCGGGCGGCGGGGCACCTGGCGCTGTGCTGGGAGGATCCGGTGGGCGGCTTTTCTGCGACGGGCTACGGGCGGGGGCTGCAGGTGATTTGGTCTAAAAACCTGTCGGATTCCCGCTGAATGTGCCAAATTTGCGCCCCATGACAGACGCTCAATTTCCCCTCGAAACCGCGGGCTGGACCGCCGGCAACCGCCTTCAAATCATCGCCGGTCCGTGCGCCGTGGAAGGCGAACACGTGGTGATGGAGATCGCCGAACAGCTGGTGAAATGGAGCGAAGACCTCGACATGCCCCTGATTTTCAAGGGGTCCTATCGCAAGGCGAACCGCTCGCGCGGCGACAGCTTCACGGGCATCGGGGATGAGAAGGCGCTGAAGATCTTGCGGAAGGTGCGCGACACGTTCGATGTGCCCGTCATCACGGACATCCACGCGGCTTCCGAGGCAGCGATGGCTGCGGAATATGTGGATGTGCTCCAAATCCCGGCCTTCCTCTGCCGCCAAACGGACCTCCTCGTGGCGGCAGCCGAAACGGGCCGCGTCGTAAACATCAAAAAAGGGCAATTCCTCGCCCCAGAGTCCATGCGTTTTGCGGTCGACAAGGTGCGCGATGCCGGCAATCCGCGTGCGTGGGTGACCGAGCGCGGCACCATGCTCGGCTACCAAGATTTGGTGGTGGACATGCGGAGTTTTCCGGTCATGGGGGGCTTTGCACCGACCATCGCCGATGTCACCCACAGTTTGCAGCAGCCCAACCAAGGTTCGGGGGTCACGGGAGGCCGACCCGAGTTGATCACCACCATCGCTTCGGCGGCCGTGGCGGCTGGCGCCCACGGGGTTTTCCTCGAAACGCACCCACGGCCGGCGGAGGCGCTCAGCGACGGGGCCAACATGCTGGCACTCGACCGTGTTCCCGATTTGTTCCGCCGCTTGAAGGCGGTGCATTCAGCCGTGCAGGGATGAAGGGAGGAGCGCTGCTCATCGGCCTGCTGATGGCCCTCACCGGGTGGGGACAATTGGACACCATTCGGATGGCGAGCATCGGCGGGGAAGCGGAAGACGGCGGCCTTGCAGTGGCGGCGATCAACGGCGGCGATGCACTCATCGTCGGGTACACCGATTCCAACGGATGGGGCACCCGGGTGCCGTGGGCGCTCCGGGTGGACTCGGTGCTGAACGTGGTCTGGCAGCGCGCCCTCCCCGTGGACGCAGGAGGCGTGGCGTTGGGCGCTGTGGTGCTTCCGGATGGCACGTCGGTCTTGGCTTCCCGCGAGTTGCTCGCGGGCGCGGCGGGCTACGGTGTGCGGTGGCACCACGTGGACACGGGGTCCGGCGAGTTGCTGGGCCAAACCGCATTCGCCACCGGCACCTGGCTGCTCCCCCAAGGCCTCTCGCTGCAGGGCGACACCCTCGTGACGTGGGTAACGGACTTCGCCTCCGGCACCGCGCAACCCGCCGCCCTCCTGAGCACGTGGTCCGGCGAAGCCTGGAATGTGGTTGGCGAGCGGCATTGGGGCACGCCCGGATTGACGGAGGAGCTGGCGGCCGGAGTCATCACGGCCGACCGGTGGTGGATTGCTTCGACCGAACGGCCCACGATGGATTCGGCACGGGTCCGCGTGCGCTGCACCGATGCCGAGGCACAGGTGCACTGGTCGGCTCTCGCGCCCATCGATGAGGTGCAGGTGGAAGCCAACGCCATGTCGGTGGTGGACACCATGGTGGTGGTGGGCATGACCGTGGATGAGCAGGGGCCGTCGCCACTGGCCCGCGTGGTGCGGTGGGACACGTCGGGTACGACGCCGCCGTTCGTCATTGCGCCATCGAATCCCGCGCAGGTCCGGGCGGTGCGCTGGAATCCGCCGCAGTTGCAGTACCTGTTTCGGACGGAGGTGTTCGGGCTTGGGCAGGGGGACATGATTTACGTGCGGCAGGGCCCGTTGGGGGGCTTCATTGGGGCGATGAGTTTTGGGTGGGAGGAGGCGGAGGAGCCGGAGGCGATGATGGAGGATGGGCTGGGTGCGGTTTGGCTTGTAGGCTCCACGGACCATGAGAATCCGAATGTCCACGTGGTCCGCGCGCCTTCGGACCAAATCGGAGATCACCACCTCGTCACGTCCACCACCGTGCTCCCCGGCTCCCTCTCCCTCCACGAACCTGGCCCCGAACCCCGCATCGCCGCCTTCCCCAATCCCTCCCGCGCACAAGTCACCCTCTCAGGCCTCCCATGCCCCGCATCCGCCGCCCATTTCGTGGCGTTCACCCTCCGCGGCACAATCCTTGCTACCGGTCGGGCCGACCAGCTCGACGTAAGCAGCTGGCCCTCGGGTACTTATTTGATCGATGTGCGATGCGGAACTTCCCACTACTCCTTGCGCTTGGTGCGCTCCTGACTTCGGCGTGCGCCCCCGTGCGCCCGACATCCCTGCCCCCCGCGTTCTACTGGTCAGTCGCGCACGTGGCATTGGGCATCGACGACCCCATCGCTGCGGGCTCCTCGCGGTTCACCTTCCACGGCCTGCCCCGGCGCACAGCGTCGGCGCACCTCGTCGTCGGCACCGACACCATCGCGCTCCATGAAATGGACGGCACGTGGTCCGGCACCCGCCAGCGGCTGCGCGCCGACGCTCCCCACCTCCTTGATTCGGCGCGCCTCGTTTGGTTCCTCCCACAGCGCTCGTTTGCCACCTTCCTGCCGCCGCCTCACGCGACGTCAAGCACCCCCGCGCCTTGATGCTGAAAAAAAAGGGCACAGGTGAAGCGATTGAACAACTTTGGGTATATTTGCAGCCCCGCTCGAACGAGGGTGGGGATGAAATTGGGGGATTAGCTCAGCTGGCTAGAGCGCTTGCATGGCATGCAAGAGGTCATCGGTTCGACTCCGATATTCTCCACGACGTTTCGGTGCACTTCGGTGCACCGATTTGTTATCCGGCTCCATAGTTCAAGGGATAGAACAAGGGTTTCCGGTACCCTAGATCTAGGTTCGAGTCCTAGTGGAGCTACTCTGAGCCCGTTCAAGTGCACACTCGAACGGGCTTTCTTTTTCAAAAAAAATGCGGCGTTCGCCAAGGTTTCCCTCTTCGCGTTCGTAAACTGACGCAGAAACCAAACCTCAAGACGATGAAACAGTTCTTATTTCTCCTCCTAGGAGCCATGATCGGCCTCGCGCCCCTTGGAGCCCAACCCGATTTGGATGTCGATTTCGATGACTGCGACTGCCCGATGGTGGACACCCCTCCGGTGTGCGCCGAAGTGATGCCGGGATTGGTGATCGCCCTGCCGAGCGCATGCTTTGCCGATTGCATGGGATTGACCATCATTGAAGGTGGAGATTGCGCCATTGGATGGGACGGCGACTGGGACGAAGACGACTATGGCGACTGGGACGATTGGGGCGATGACGACGATGACTACGGCGATTGGGACAACGACGACAGCGACGACGACGATGACGACGACTACGGCGATTGGGACAACGACGACAGCGACGACGACGATGACGACGACTATGGCGACTGGGACGACGACGACAGCGACGACGATGACGACGACTATGGCGACTGGGACGACGACGACAGCGACGACGACGACTACGGCGACTGGAATGGCGACTGGAACGACTCCTTGACCACCGACATCGATTTCGATGAGCTGGACAGCTTGCTCAATGACTGGTTGGCTAATGGGGGGCAGGCAATTGTGGACAGCTTGCTGGACGCATTGAATGGAGGAGGTCTTGTTGATTTCCCCAACGGGGGCATGGATGTGAACTTGGACAGCCTGCTTGCCAGCGGTGATTTCAGCTGGCTCGACAGCTTGTTGGTGGGAGGAGGATTTCCCGGTTTCCCCGGCGATTTCCCCGGCGATTTCCCCGGAGGTACGTTGGACAGCTTGCTGGGGGACTTCGATTGGAATGAGCTCGATAGCTTGATTGGAGGCGGCGGCTTGACGTGGGACGGCCTCGACATCGATTTGGATGAGATGTGGGAAGAAAAGGGGCCAGGGGAAGAATTGGTGAACTTCGGAACGGGCCATTCACGCCAAGGCCAGGCACCGCAATTGCTGACTTGGATGTGCTTCCCCAACCCGGTGAACACGCAATTGAACATCCAAGCGGATGCTGCGGTACGGACGGTGGAGATTTGGTCCGCAACCGGTCAGCTCATGGCGCGGCACACCACGGCGTTTGAGGGGCAGGAGGTTTTCGACGTGAGTGCGCTCGCTGCGGGCAATTACGTGATCCGTTTGCAAGACGAGAATGGAGTTTGGCAGTCGAAACAAGTTTTGGTCCACTAAGACACACTTCATTTCTGCGAAAGGGAGGGGCATCAGGGTCCCTCCCTTTTTTGTTGATTAGCTTGCAGCCTGATTAGTAGCGAATTGGATAGCATGTCGTCACGCCCTCAATGGATGGAGCGATGCCTGAAGCGGGATCGCCGGGCGCAGCATGCGTTTTACAACGAACATTTTCCGTATCTCATGAAGGTGGCGTTCAATTTCACGAGCAACCGGGACACGGCATTGGAGTGGGTGAATTTGGGATTTGCGAAAATTTTTCTGAACCTCGCGAAGTACAACCCGAGCCGGCCGTTGGGCACGTGGATGGGGAAGGTGTTGACCAATGTGATCTTGGATGAACTGCGGAAGGACAAGCGCCATGAACTGCGGCAATCCGAGGCCGATGTTGCAGATCATGGCAACCTGGCCGCCGATTTTGTGTTCCCAGGTGCGGCGGCGGAATTGGAAGGGTTGATGGAGCGCGGTTTGCACGATTTGCCCGAAACCACCCAGAAAGTGTTCCGCATGTATGCCCTCGAAGGGCGTCCTCACCAAGAAATTGCAGAGCAGTTGCGTATACCCATAGGAACGTCGCATTGGCATTTTAGCAAGGCGCGAAAACACTTGAAGGAAGTCATCAATCAGACATGGAACCTCGCATGAAATCGGTGGATTCGACCCAGCCTCGACCAGGGGATTGGGAAGCGGCTTTGGCAGCGATTGAAGCGGCTGAAGCGCGGCACGATGCCCGGACGCACTGGCGCCGGATCGGCTGGTCCTCGGTGGTGGTGGCTGCGTTGGTGACCTGGGGGTGGTGGGGCTTCCGCGGTGAGGAGGCGGTGCAAGCGACGACTGCTGAGGCGCCTTCCGTAGCGCAGCAAACACCGGCACGTGAACAGGAAACACAGGGTCCCACCGATGTTCAGCAAGACATGGCTCCATCCTTTGCGTTCGATGAGCCCGCATCTTCCGAACCGGTCACGCCGGTTCAAGTCGTTGAAGCGGATGATGCCGATGCTCAGCCTGCAACAGCCGCTTTGGCGAACACTACGCCCCCCCCACACAAGAGCACGGTCGCGCTTCCAGCGGAGGCAGGAACGTCGGATCCCTTCGCGCCTGCAACCGCCATTCCGGAAGCCGTTCATGAACTCGAGTCGTTGAATCGCTTGAATGTGCGCGCACTGCCCGCGTGGTCCCTTGCCGTGCAGGAGCTGGAAGAAAAAAGCCCTGGGGAGTTGACGAAAATGGACCGGAGCAAATGGGGCGCATTGCTCCTGCGAGAAGGATCCACATGGGGGGGAGCAGTCACCCGGGAATTGGCGTCGGGTTGGTGGGGGCGAGCAGGGGCATCGTGGGATGCACGGAACCGCACATGGCTCGCTGTTCCCGAAGTGGATGCCTTTGGCGCCTTGTCGGCGGCAGAAGCGGTGGTGAGCGATGCGGCTGTTTGGGGAAGCCTAGGGGTGGAATACCGCAGGCACCTCAAGGGAAGGTGGAGCGGCATGGTGCGCTTGGATTACCAATACCTCATTGCCCGACACATGCAAGCCGGCCAGTGGGAGGGCGAGGTCATTGCACCGCGGGATGTGTTGGCATGGGGCCGGTTGAAGGAGGAGACGCCGTGGCGCATCGGTTGGGGAGCGGGCGTCGATTGGTCCGTAAACGAGTACCACGCACTGCGCTTCACCCTGGGAGGCCATGTGGCGAAGGACAGCAAGTACGATTACATCCACCTGTCCGAAGGTGCGCCGCTCGGGATGGGTGAAATGAGGATATCATGGGTTTGGAAGTGAATCAGTTTTTCCCCGTTATCGCGGTTGCGGTGGCCGTGCTGGCTGGCGGATGCGAGCGCTGGGATTTGGAGCCCAACGAAGGAGCCGAAGACTTGCGCGTGTCCGGCACATTGGATGGCGTACCGTTCGAATGGACGACGAGCACAGGCGCATTGGAGCTCGGCTTGGATGCCGGCGGCTCGTGGTGCGCCATGCCAGTGCAGTTGGCAGGCCAAACCGGGCAGTTGGAGTTCAAGTGGATACAGCCCTCAGGATCCAACAGTGAGGAGGATTGGTCGGACGTATTGGTGGAAGGGCCATGGCCACTGCATGCGGCCAACTGGGATGCCGGTAATGCCGTTTACCTCGAGTTGGATGACGCACCGGAAGGGGCCTCCTGCTGGGTCAATGGGGTGCCTTGGGATCCCAGCGAGGATGGCTGGTATTTGGACCCCACCGCGGGAAATGAATTGCTCATTGAGTACGGTGAAGGAGCTTGTGAAGGGTGGACAACGTTCATGTGGGATGCCACTTCCTCCTGTCAATCGGGTTGGATGGAGGAATCCTTTGACATCGAATGGGAAGATGACGCTTGGCGTTTGAAGCCTCCCTCGGAGTTGGATACCTGGGCATGGACGGTCAATGGCGGAGAAGCAGTCGTCCAGCAAGAGGACCTTGTCCTTCCCGAGCTGGATGGTACGTACACGGTGGCGTTGACGCCCCCCAATCCAGAAGGCGAATACGGTGCGTTCACCATAACGCGTCACTTTGCAGCTGACTCCGAGGAGGCGTGTGATGAAGATGAAGTAAAATGCGACGTGGAAGCGGAAGGAAGTGGCTACCTCGAGGTCCGCTTCATCGGTGAGCAAGGCGCGACCTATGTATCCAGTGCAGCTTGCGATGCCCCTGACGCGAATTTTTCAGCCCACGCGGTTGAAGCGTACGCGGAGTCTGCGCAAGGGTGGGCCACGCGGCTCGTGCGCTTCGATTGCCACCTCGCGCTCTCAGCGGGCGGTGGCGATGCCTTGATGCTGGAAATTGCTTCAGGCCAAATCGCATTTCCAATCTCCGATTGAACTTGCTAATCATCCAAGATTCGAAGTAACTTCCGGCAGTTCAACCCACTGCCATGTTCCGAACCCACCTCCTCCTCGCGGCCCTTTCCCTATCGGCCGCCCTTGCCGCTCAACAACCGGATGCAGCCGAAATCCGATTCCGCCCTGCCCAGGTCGCGCAACCGACTCAGCAAGGGCAAGCGTCCTTGCGCGCGCACTCGGCTTGGCCGCAGTTTGCAGCGGAACACGCCCGTTGGCAAGCCCTGATGCACCCCGCCACGGGGTTGCCTCACCGGGCCTACGGGCCCGCCCTCACGTTGGGGAGCGGTGATTGGTCCACGAAGCTGGAAGCGGTCGATGCGCTGCTGCTCGACTTCGGCATCAACGGCGATTGGGATTGGCACGTCCACGAGACGTCCGCCAAGCACGATTGGGCATTTGCGCCACAATACGTCGATGACATCCCGGTGGAGGGGGCGAAGTTGATGACGAAATGGCTCGGTGGTGAATTGGTGGCGTGGGGGGCGGATTGGTACCGCACGGCGGCCATTCCGGAGGGCGAGGTGTTGGACGAGGCGGTGCTTTGGGCCGCAGCTGCCGACGGGGTGGCCTTGGACGACTGGTCTGCACCGGAGGCTGGCGGGTTGCGCCTCTTGCCGGAACCCCTGGCTGAAGGAGGCGTTGATTTCCGGCTGGTGCAAGAGTTCACCGTGGCAGGGCGCGTCGGGGCCTTGCCCAAACGCTATAAGACGTGGGTGGACGTGCACACGGCAGAGGTCGTGCTGCGGGTGAACCAAGTGAAGCACTTAGGTGGCTTACTGGCCACGCCGGCCACGGGCAACCGGTCCGAGCGGGTGGTGCGCCGCATGGGACTTGATCGCCCGGTGTTGATGAACGTGTCCGGAGCGGTGCGTTCGGAGGTGCACGCCATGTACCCATACGTGGCTTCGGAGTTGTTGGAGGTGCCGCATTTGGCCTTGAACCTGCCGGGTCAAAGCCTCTTCACCGATGCCAACGGCGGCTTCGTATCCACGGTCAACGGCCCTGTGAGCTTCACCATCGGCCTCGAAGGGCGCTGGTCCAGTGTGGCCACCAACGGTGTCATGCCCAGCGGCTTGATGAACCTGAGCGATGGCTACAACAACGTGGACCTCAGCGTCATCGGCAACGTCAAGGAGCGTTCGGCTTACCGCAGTGTCAGCCAAATCCACGACCACATGAAGACGTGGTTGCCGGATTTCGAAGGGCTCGATTTCCCGATGCCCACCAACATCGACGTGGCGGGTGAATGCAACGCTTTTTATGACGGACAAAGCGTGAATTTTTATCCTGCCGGTGGCGGCTGCAATGCCACTTCCCTCATTGCCGACGTGGTGTGGCACGAGTATGGACACGGCATCAACGACTACTTCTACCAAAGCTTGGGCAGCTTCTTTATGAATGGGGCGATGAACGAGGGGTATGCGGACTTTTGGGCGATGAGCTACGGGGATTTGGCGGAAATCGGAAAGGGCTTCAACGAAGGCAGTGAAGAGGGCATCCGGCGCTACGACATGGACCCGAAGGTGTACCCGCAGGACCTCGTCGGCGAAGTGCACGCAGATGGCGAGATCATTTGTGGCGCGTGGTACGACACCCACCTGCTGCTCGATGGGAATTGGGACCAAACCATGTCGCTGTTCGTCGATGCCTTCCCGGGCCTCCAAGCCGAAGCCATGGACGGCAACGAAGGGCAGGCCTACACGGACGTGCTCCTCGATGTGCTACAGGCCGACGA